>JAUNJC010000074.1 GCA_030523195.1 Oscillospiraceae bacterium | reverse complement strand
GAGAACGATCCATTTTTCTTCCATAACTGTAACCGACGATTTTTCTCGTACAAACATCCAGAACGCTTGCAAGATAATTCCATCCATGTTTTATGGTGTGGATATAATGTAATAAAGGCAGCACTGTACAATCTTTGTACAGTGCTGCCTTAACTTTTGATTTTTGCAAGTACATCATTATGAAAAAATGATTGCATACTGCGGACTGTATGGCTTTGACAAATTTTGTATTAGGTGATATACTATCATCAGACGTAAAAGGAGTGAATATAATGCCTACAAAAATCAAAATTTCTAAAGATATGATACTTGATGCCGCTTTTGACATTGTCAGGGAAAGCGGCATGGAAGCCCTTAGTAACAGAGAACTTGCGGCGAAACCGAAATGTTCCATCAGACCGATATATTATCAGTTTGAAAACGCTGATGAAATGCATAGTGTGCTTTATCAAAAAATTGAAAAATATTTTTATAAGTTCTTGATGGACAATATGGAAGACGGAATGCCGCTCTACAAGCAGGTCGGACTGCATTATATCAAGTTTGCGCAAAAAGAGAAAAATCTGTTTAAAATTCTTTTTATGACCGAAACCAAATTTACTCCCGATAGATTTGTGTCAAAATCCGAAACCGAATACAAAGAGCTTGAAAAACTGATAAAACTGAGTACAAATTTAAATGATGAGGACTTAAAAGGTTTTCACGTAAAGATGTGGATTTTTTGTCATGGAATCGCTACGCTGGTTGCAACCAGTACGGTTCAACTGACGGACGAGCAAATCAAAAATTTACTGACAAGCGAATTTCAGGTTCTGATGTTCCTTGAGGACAACGATCCCACATCAGTTAAGGAAGAACACATATGAAGAAAATACTGATTGTTGAAGATGATGAAGCAATCCGGACTGAGTTGATCACATTGCTCCGCAGCAATGGCTATATGACTGTGGAAGCTCAGCCCTGTGACCTTATCCTGATGGACATTAATTTGCCGGGAGAAAGCGGCTTTACCCGCTGCCGGAAGCTGCGGCAGAACTCTGATACGCCGGTGATCTTCCTGACTGCCCGGGATACTCCGGAAGACGAACTGCTTGCTTTTGGTGTAGGCGGGGATGATTTTATCCGCAAACCCTATAATTCCGCTGTGCTGCTTGCACGAATCGGCAGAATTCTGAAAAGCACGGAAAGTATTTCATGCACCGTCCGGGGATTAACCCTGGATTTGCCGGGCATGAGGGCTGCTTTTGCCGGGAACACTGTGGAGTTGACAAAGAACGAAACCCGAATTCTCTGGTGTTTGATGCAGAAGGAATTGTGTACCCGGGACGAACTCATTGAAGACCTGTGGACAAACGGTATGTACATCGACGGCAATACCCTCTATGTTAACATCGGAAGGCTTCGAGAAAAGCTGGAGAGACTGGGCACAAAGGACTTTATCCGTACCGTGCGGGGAGTGGGGTATCGCCTATGAGCATTTGGGATTACATTGCCACAAAAACTGTGTCCCTTTGCCTGGCGGCAATGGCTGGGTTGTATCTTTCTATGGTGTGTTATTTTTGCGGAATCCCAGTTTCTCTGATAGGGATTCTGCTTCTCAGCGGCATGATTGTTTTGTTGCTTTGCTTCATTATCGGCTGGCGGCGTACTGATCGACGGCTGCGGATGCTGAGAAGCCGTCTGGATGACTTGTCGGAGAAATATTTGATTGGGGAAACCCTTGAGCGGCCTCGTGATGCTGTGGAACTGGAATACTACCTGCTGATGAAAGAAATTTCCCGCAGTGCCATCGGCGCAGTGGAGCAAGCAAGAACGGAAAAGCAGGACTACTGTGACTATGTGGAAAGCTGGGTACACGAGATCAAAACACCTCTTACCGCCAGTTCGCTGATTCTCACCAATGGTGCAGATCCGACCAAGCTGCGTCGGGAATTGCGCCGTGCGGATAATCTGACCGAAAACATTCTGACTTACGCCAAGCTTCGGACGGCGGAAAAGGATACCCAGATCACACTTACTGATCTGCGTGCGGTTTGTGATGAGGCCATCCGTGAAGAGATGGAGCTTTTGATTGCGGCGAATATCAGCGTTTCGGTTGATGGGGAGGCTGCGGTTTATACCGACTCTAAGCTGCTGGTATCTATGATCAAACAGCTTCTGATCAACTGTACCAAATACTGTTGCGGCTGTCAGATTCAGATTGCACTGGAGATGGAATGCCTGATTTTTGAGGACAACGGTTCCGGCATACCTGCCCATGAGTTGAATCGGGTGACCGAGCGGGGGTTTACCGGCAGCGCAGGGCGAAAGTATGGCGGCAGCACTGGTATGGGACTGTATATCGTCAGTGAGCTTTGCAAAAAGCTGAACATTGGCTTGGAAATTGTTTCAGAGCAGCAGCATTTTACCCGTTTCACTTTTCGTTTTCCGCCCGTAATCTAACAAAACTGTTAGATTGAATCGTGACTGCGTTAGAACAAATCGGGCTTTTTTGTGGTATAATAGCTGCGAAAGGTCGGTGAAAAACATGAATACACTACTTGAAATCAAAAACATCACCAAATACTACGGCAGCGGAGTTACTATCTCCAAGGCGTTAAATGGCATAAGTTTTACCATGAAGCGTGGCGAATTTACTGCCATTATGGGTGCCTCCGGTTCCGGAAAGAGTACCCTGCTGAATGTCATTGCCACCATTGACCGCCCCAGCTCCGGCAGTATCCTGCTGGAAGGGCGGGACATTGCCGAGATGTGTGAACAAGATCTGTCGGCGTTTCGTCGGGATCGTCTGGGTTTCATCTTTCAGGAATATAACTTGCTGGATACTTTGACTGTGGCTGAAAACATTGTGCTGCCCCTGAATTTGCAAAGAAAGACAATCGGAGAAACGCAGGGGCGGCTTCAGAAGGCAGCAGCTTCTCTGGAGATCACAGATCAGCTTTCCAAGTTTCCAAGGCAGCTTTCCGGCGGTCAGCGGCAGCGTGCCGCCTGCGCCCGGGCGCTTATCACAGAGCCTGCGTTGGTTCTGGCGGACGAGCCCACCGGTGCACTGGACAGCACCAACTCCAAAAGCTTGATGCAGACCTTTACGGTGATGAATCAACAGTTGGGTTCCACAATCTTAATGGTAACACACGACGCCGTGGTGGGTTCTTACGCTTCCCGGATATTGTTTTTAAAAGACGGAAAGATCTGGAATGAGCTGTACCGAGGTGATCGTACCCGTCAGGCAATGTACCACGAGATACTCAATACAATGGCAGTGCTGGGAGGTGAGGCAGATGTTCGCTAAGCTTGCCTTTCGGAATGTGCGTCGACAGATTCGGAGTTATCTGATTTATTTTATTACCGTGGCACTGAGCATTGCCCTAATGTTTTCCGTCAACAATCTCAGTTACAGTGACCGTATACAGGGATTGGCAGAGATCTCATCCGATGTGAGCACTATGTTCACCATGGTCACGGTGCTGTGCTGCCTGGTGACAGCGTTGGTACTAAGTTATGCTACTGGTTTTATGCTGAAGCTGCGAAAAAAAGAATTCGGCATGTATCTGACGCTGGGCATGACACGGCAGAATATTCGGACGCTCTTTGTCTTTGAAACGGGGCTTCTGTCGGGTCTTGCTCTGTTGGTGGGCATGGGGGTGGGGCTGGTGATCTTCCAGCTTCTTTCGGCTTTGTTTGCCTCTATCATGGAGTTCTCGTTCACCCTTTCTGCCTATTCCGTTCAGGGAATTTTATTGACGCTTGCCGTCAGCATTGGCTTGTTCCTTCTGTCTTCACTGGCATCCCTGCGGTATCTGAAAAAGGCCACAGTATCGGAGTTGCTGAAAGAGGAAGCGGCAGAGCAGACGCAGCGGTATCCGGTGTTCTGGTGTATGATTTCTGCTGTGCTGCTGGCAGGATTTATCGGCTGTCTGGCTGTTACTTACCGGAATCTGATGGCTGCATTCGATGGCGAAAATGGTGTGGAATTGTTCTTGTGGCTTGTGATAGATCTCGTGATGGTTTTTTTGGTTCACTTTTCATTTTCCAGAACGCTGGCAGGGATGCTGCTGCGAAACAAAAAACTGAAAAACAATAGCACGAATACGGTGGTGCTGCGAAGTCTGTCGGGAAAGATAACTGTGAATGCCCTGCTTATTGGTGCGCTGGCAACGCTGCTGGTGTTCGCTGTCTGTATGTCTAATCTGGCTTTGAGTGAAAAAATTTACTCGGAAAATGTCGTCAGCAAAGATTGTCCCTACGATGTGATGGCCATGTCAGATCAGCCTGAGACGTTTGAAACTCACATGGATGCAGGCAAGGAGATTGTGGAGCGGTTCAGCCCCATCACCGATGAGTTGGACTATCGGCTTTATTCCACAGAAGAAACAACTCTTAGCCGTCACATTGCAGGCTTTGAAAAAATGGAATGGACGGACAAATATATGTCCTTAACCCAGTTTAATGGGCTGCTCATCGACTGCGGCTATGAACCGATCCAGCTCGAAAATCAGTATCTGATGTGTACGAACATTATGGAGATCAGCAATGCGAATTTCTCCGATGTTACTGTGACACTGAATGGGATAACCTGTACTTGGGCAGGGAACAGCACCGTTTATCCGGAGTTTACCCAGACATGGTTTTACTTCATCGTGCCGGACGAAACGTTGGAAAAAATGCCGGTTTCAGACATTTGCACTGCCTATACGTTGGAAAACAGTCGTATCGATGCTGTGGCACTGGTAGATGCGTTGGACTCGTTCTGCGAAGCGGAGAACGGGCTCGACTACAGAGTGCGGGAGTACTACCGGCTGTATCAATATACCACTGCAGGAACCCTGATGATTGGTACACTGTATGTTGCAACGGTGTTTGTTTGTATGGCGCTGGCTATTCTCTCTGTGAAAACCCTGTCCACGCTGGACGAAGAGCGCAGGCGATTTGCGGTGCTGTACCGTCTGGGTGTGGATGTGAAAATGCAGAAAGCCACGTTACGCAGGCAGATTGGTGTGTTTTTTGCCATGCCCTTTGTTCTGCCTATGCTGATGACGATACCGGTTGGGTTGATCTTTGGAGAAGTTTATGAGGTCTGGGGCTTTGCAGGACTCGGCGGCCAACGTGCCATGGAAACAGCCGTATGGATCGCTTTTACGGTTGCGGGCATTTACGCCTTGTATTTTGTGATTACCTATCGGATTGCGTGCAGCCATGTGATCTGTTATGATAGCGGAAATCGGGAAATTTTATCTTGACGCTCTCATTAAGAGGTATAATATCATCCTCCTTGCCTCTCTTTGCAAGGAGGATGATTATATGAAAAATTTTTTTCTAAAATCGCTTGACAAGAGAATCAGTTTGTGATACTATAATAACAGACCGACTGTCGGTATGGATTTTGGCTAAGAGAGGAGGTAACATTTATGCGTATTGTGAAAGAGGCAGCTGTACGCAGAAACGAGATATTGGACGCAGCGGAGCAGTTGTTTGTGACCAAGGGCTTTGACGGAACCAGCACAAACGATATTCTGGAACAGGTGGGAATTGCCCGTGGAACGCTATACTATCATTTCAAATCGAAAGAAGAAATTCTGGATGCCATGATTGGGCGTATGACGGAAATGCTTCTGAAAAAAGCCGGTCAGATTGCTGCACAGAAAGACAAGCCAGTGTTGCAGCGTTTGACCGAAACGATGCTGGCATTGAATGTGGACAGCGAGCTGGGCAATGCGATCATGGAGCAAGTGCATAAACCGCAAAATGCCCTGATGCATCAGAAGATGCAGGAGGAACTGCTCAAGGGGGTCGTTCCGCTGATCTCCGGTCTGATCGAAGAGGGCATTGCTCAAGGAATTTGTCAGACCGACTATCCTGCCGAAGCGGCAGAGATGCTCTTGCTGTACTCCAATACGGCTTTCGATTCTTTGGCGGAAGGCAGCCATGACGAACGAAAGATCGCCGGCTTTATTTACAACATAGAGCGTGTACTGGGGATGCCTAAGGGGAGTATGCTTGCGGTCATTCTCCCGATTTTTGGGGCATGAGAAAAGCGGATAAATCGGAATTAAGAGGTAATAAAATGTTCAATCCAGATACTATTGAAGGAACTGATATTCTCCGAAAGGAAATACCCGATAAATTGCAAGATTGGCATAAATTTGGTAAAATATCAGAATTGCATTATAAGCATATTTTTGATGAAAAATATAATAATGATATTTGCTATATGGATTTAATACTTTCTGATAATTATGGTAACTATTCAATAAAATTATCTCTTTTTAATGTAACAGGAAAATTAAGTTTCGATATGGATAACGGTTTTTATGGTGGATTAACAATAGATGATTGTTCTGATTGGGGATATGAAAATCATTGTAGATTTCGTATTTCTTCTTTAGAATGTGATATTGAATTTGAAATTTATTGTGAAAGAATTAGGGTAGAATTAGTACGTTAAATTTCAATTTATAGAAGCAACGATTACAAAGTTAAAACAGAGGAACCACACCGTTCCTCCATTTTTACACTATATTATCGACCGTCAGACGGTCTAAAAGGAGAAAACTATGAAAAATCAAAAAAGCAACTTTCCAAAATTCCTGCTGCTGTGGGGTGGCGAACTGCTTTCCGCCGTGGGCAGCGGACTGACTAGCTTTGGGCTGGGTGTGTATGTGTTTCAGCAGACAGGGAGTGCAGGCAGCATGGCAATTGTCACACTGCTAGCTTTTCTGCCCACATTGCTGCTCAGCGTTCCTGCTGGTGTATTGGCAGACCGCTGTGACAGGCGCTTGCTGATGATGCTAGGGGACGGCTGTTCGGCGCTTGGTATTCTTTACATACTGCTGTGTATGCTGCGTGGAGACGCTGCCCTTTGGCAAATATGTATCGGCGTGTTTGTAAGCTCAACATTTTCTGCACTGCTGGAGCCGTCTTACCGTGCAACCGTCACCGATCTGCTTACCAAGGAGGAATATTCCAAAGCAAGCGGTATGGTAAGCCTTGCAGGAAGTGCAAGATATCTGATCTCTCCCATTCTTGCAGGAGCACTGCTGGCAGTCAGCGATATTAAGCTGTTGTTGATTCTTGACATCTGCACGTTCTTTCCCACGGTGTTCGCCGCCGCATTCGTCCGGAAGAAAATTGCAGCAAAAACCTCGGAGGAAAAAGAGTCATTTGGAAAAAGCCTGCGTCAGGGTTGGAGCACTATTGCCGGCAATCGGGGTATTTTGATTCTGGTTGTGGTTTCTTCGATAATGACCTGTTTTATGGGCAGCTTTCAGATTCTCGCTCAGCCTTTGATCTTGGATTTTGCGGACAGTGCGACCCTTGGAATTGGAGAAACGATCTGTGCTTGCGGTATGCTGGTATCCGGTCTGTTTCTGGGGGTCAGGGGCATCAAGCGTGGCTATGTTAAGATGCTGAGCATTTCTCTTTTCCTTGCAGGGCTTACCATGGTCGGTTTTGGAACTTGGGAAAATATCTATCCAATCTGTGTGTTTGGATTTTTGTTTTTCGCTACGCTGCCTTTTGCCAATAACTGCTTGGATTATCTCACCAGAACAAATATCTCGAATGAGTTGCAGGGCAGAGCTTGGGGCGTGATCGGCTTTCTATCGCAAATCGGCTATGTTGTTGCATATGCAGGGGCAGGTGCGGCGGCGGACGGCATTGCCGCAGGACTTCACATTGGCGTGGGCAGAGGTGCGGCTGCCGTTGTGATCATTGCAGGGATTTTCCTTGCCGTTACAGCATTGCTCCTTTACCCAATCAAAAGCGTTCGTGCTTTGGAGGAATCATCATGCTCAAAAAACTGATATGGAACGATGTGCGGCAAAACAAGCTGATGAGTGCCGCCACGGTTTTCTTTATGACAATATCTGCCGCATTGCTGATCTTAACGGCAATACTTATGACGAATCTGCTTGGAGCGATTGACGGTCTTATGGAACAGGCGGCAACTCCCGACTTTGTGCAGATGCACACAGGGGAAGTGGACGAAACAAAGATTGAGAACTTTGCAAAAAGCCGTTCCGACGTGAAGGATTTACAGCTTTCTTTGTTTTTAAATCTCGACAACAGCCGTCTTACACTCGGCGAGCATAATATGGCAGACAGCACACAGGATAACGGACTTTGCGTGCAAAACGAGCATTTTGATTTTTTGCTTGGCATGGACGGGGAGCTGCCGGAGGTTTCGCCCGGTGAGGTCTATGTACCTGTTTGCTACCGCAGCAAATATGATCTTTCCATCGGGGATCAGATGACGTTCGGCGATCAGACGCTTGTCATTGCAGGTTTTATTAGAGATGCGCAGATGAATGCTATGATGGCGTCCTCGAAGCGTTTCCTTGTTAGTGCATCCGATTACGAAAAACTGAAAGAGCAGGGACAGGAAGAATACCTCATTGAGTTTCTTCTTACGGACACAGCCGATTCCAGCATATTTGCAACAGCATATACGGCGGGAGGCTTGCCCTCCAACGGTCCGACCATCACACGACCTCTGATTCGTATGATGAATGCACTGTCCGATGGTATGATGATTTTTGTCATTTTTCTCGTAAGCGTCATTGTGCTGATGATATCCATACTCTGTATTCACTTTATACTGTCGATTCAGACAGAGCGAGACAGGAAAGAAGTCGGTATGTTAAAAGTACTGGGAATCAGCAGAAAAGATGTAAGAAAGCTATATTTTACAAAGTACATCCTATTTTCCGTTCTGGGAGCACTGCTGGGACTTGGTTTGGCTGCTGCTGCGCAAAATCCATTGATGAAACAGCTGCATGAACTTTACGGCACAGGAGATCACCGTGTGGCGTCCGCTGCCATCGCATTGTTGGCGGCACTTCTGACGCAGGGAATTATACTGCTGTCTGTTCGTCATTCTCTCAGGAAAACAGACAAGATGTCTGCACTTCAAGCTTTTTTTCAGGCACAGAAGAAAGGCAGGGGTCTTACGCAATATATCCTTATCGGCACGGTTACGGCGGCTTGTACCTTTCTTATGCTTGTACCGAACAATCTGTATCACACGTTATCCGACTCATCATTTGTCACATATATGGGCATCGGAAACGCAGAACTGCGAATTGACATAAGACAAACAGAGGATATCAACAGTATTACTTTCAAAATCGCCGAAACGTTAAAAGATGATACGCAGGTCAGAAATTATGCCGTGCTGAAAACCGTTTCCTATCAGGCAGTGAGCAATGACGCAAGTGCGGTCAATCTGACCACCGAAATAGGCGACCACATCGCATTCCCCGTTAACTATCTAGAGGGAACAGCCCCGGTGAAAGAAAATGAAATCGCCTTATCCATACTGAATGCAGAAGAATTAGTGCTTTCTGCAGGAGATACGATAAAACTGCTCATAGATGGTGAAAAGACGGATTTTACCGTTTGCGGTATTTATTCCGACATCACAAACGGCGGAAAGACTGCAAAAATCAGCGGCAGAAATATAAACGCACCGATCATCTGGAGTGTTATATATGTTTCACTTGACCAGTCTGCGAACAGTGAGCAATGGATGGAGCAGTACCGAAATATGGGCATAGATGTCGTAAACATTTCCGACTATGTGCGTGATACCTACGCACAGACACTTAATCAGCTTCGGTTAGCCTCCTTTGCAGGAATTATAATCGCAGCATTGGTGATTGCTGCGGTGCTTGTGCTGTTTTTAAGACTGATGGTGGAAAGAAACCGTTACACCATTTCACTTCACAAAGCATTGGGATTTACCTGTGCGGAATGCGAAAGGCTGTATTTTTGGTGGGGAATACTGCCGGCTGTGATTGGAATTGCGGTGGGACTGCTGTTGGGCTGTTTGTGCGGAGAAGGTCTGTGTGCGATGATTTTGCGATCATTCGGTGCATATGGCTTCCGCTTTGTGATAAGTCCGTTGGAAGCTCTGCTTGAAATACCGCTGTTATCGCTTATGATTGCAGCACTTGCGATAAGGTTAGGCATTCTGGATATCAAAAAGATCAAAGCATACGAATGCTGTACGGGAAAGGAATAACGCAAATGGATACATTATTAACGGTGACAAATCTTTCAAAAGAGAAAATCTTGCATGGAATTTCTTTTATTATGGAACAGGGCGAGATGGTGGCTGTGATGGGTCCGTCCGGTTCTGGTAAGTCTACTCTTCTTTATAATGTGTCGGGCATGGATCAACCCGACAGCGGAGCGGTTTGGCTGAAAGATACAGAAGTAACAAGCCTTTCCGAAGACGAAAAGGCAGAACTTCGTCTTAACAGAATGGGGTTTGTATTTCAGCAGATGAATATGATGGCAAATCTGAATATTCTGGATAACATTTTATTGCCTGCAATTCACGCCAACAAAGGTAAAGACGGAAAGAAGAAAGCACAGTTGGCGGCTAAGGCAAAGAAACTTATGAAAAAAATGTCTATTTCCGAATTGGAAAAGAGAAAAATAACCGAGGTTTCGGGCGGACAGCTTCAACGGGCGTGTATCTGCCGAAGTATGATGAACGATCCGGAGATTCTCTTTGCCGACGAGCCAACCGGCGCACTGAACCAAAGTGCGGCGGAGGAGGTCATGGCGGAGCTTACAAAGCTGAACCGAGAGGGAACGGCGGTTTTGCTTGTGACCCACGACAGCAGGGTTGCAAGCCAATGCAACAGAATTTTTTATCTGCTGGACGGCCATATCCGGGGTGAATTGTCTCTGAATCAGACGATAGATGCGAAACATCGAGAAGATAAGGTCAATCAGTGGCTCGGAGAAATGGGCTGGTAAATGTGTCTTATGGACATGAAAAACGTTCTGTCAGTACTGTTGAACTGTTTTATGAATTCTTTGCAAAACCTATTGGCTTTTATGGGAAAACCAGTTATAACAGAATACTCGTTATAGAACGAACGTTGCAGAATAAGCGTTACAGTTCAAAGATAGGAGAAACATTATGTCGCCGAAAGCAAAGTTTACAAAGAAACAGATCACAAAAGCTGCACTGAGCGTTGTTTTGCACAAGTCCAGTAAAAACGGACAATAGAAAAAATAGCCCTCCTATGGTATA
>JAUNJC010000073.1 GCA_030523195.1 Oscillospiraceae bacterium | reverse complement strand
CGTAACAATGAAGTTTGATACGAATCAAGACATGGAGCAGGAAGAAGCACAATATTATTATTCCAGCAATAAAGATGAAATTTTTCAGACACAAGATGACACCCTCTTTATGAAACCCGGCATCACTTCCTATAATTTACGGGTTTCTGTTTCTACCCATATTGGGAAAGTACGTGGCAATCATGAGGACAATTTTTATTTAGAAGGGCTGCGATTAAACGAAATTTTTCGAAACGATTTTTCTGCTACCTATACAATTAGCGATGCAGATGGGATGAGTTTTGCTGTCTTTGACGGAATGGGTGGTGCAGCTTACGGAGAAATTGCCTCGGAAATTGCAGTTCAGACAATGAAAAAATATGAATATCGACTGAAAAATGCAGAGGGAATGCGTGCAATTGACCAGATCGTGACAGAATTTGTCACAGAAGCAAATAATGCGATCTGTGATATGTTGCGAGAAAAAAATAGCTTGAGCGGTGGTACTACTTTTGCAATGCTGTATTTTATTGGCGGTTTAGCAAAGCTCTATTATCTTGGTGACAGCCGAATTTACATGCAGGATGAGGAAGATTTAATTTGCTTGACCAGAGATCATACACTGGCAAATCAAAAATTAGATGCCGGTATTTATACAGAAGCAGAAGCAAATAAAAGTGCTGATCAGCACCGCCTAACACTTTATATTGGTGTGGACAAAAATGAACTTGGTTTAAATGCAGACAGCCGACCACCAGTTGCCTTACAGCCGGGCAGAAAATTTCTTCTGTGTACAGACGGTCTAGTGGATATGTGCTCCGAACAGGAGATACAAGATATTTTATCACAAAATTACTTCAATGAAGCTGCTGTATTAGTACAAACCGCTGTTAATTATGGCGGTATTGATAATGTAACCTGTATCGTATTGGAAATCATTCCGATTGAAGAAAACATCGATATCGAACCAGAAAATATTATTTAATTATTGAAATTATATAAAATAAAAATAGACGCTGTGATAAAATTTAAACAGCGTCTATTTTTTATAACTATAAAATATATATCTTATTTTTGCAATACACCCTTTTTGAAATAAGATTTTGTATCTCTCGCAATCACACCAGAAAGTGCAATCAATGCAATAATATTCGGTAATGCCATCAATCCGTTGAAAATATCTGCAATATTCCAAACTGCTTCTACTGTTAAATAGGGTCCAATAAAGACAGCAACAATATACAACCAACGGAACAAAACAGTCGTGGACTTTCGAGAACCAACCACATAAGAAAGACAACGTTCTGAATAATAACTCCATCCTAAAATAGTGGTAAAAGCAAAAAATATCAAACAAATCATTAAAATAAATGCTGGAAATTGTCCGCCGATTGGCAAACCGCTTCGAAATGCTGCAGTAGTAATTTCTACTCCCTCCAAATTGGGATCTGCCCAACAACCAGCCATAACAATGGAAAGTCCTGTCATCGTACAAATAACAACAGTATCAATAAAGGTACCAGTCATCGTAACTAAACCTTGCCGTACGGGTTCCTTTGTCTGTGCAGCAGCGGCCGCAATCGGTGCAGAACCTAACCCAGCTTCATTGGAAAAAATGCCTCTGGCAACACCCTTTTGCACTGCAATCATCATGGCACCCAATGCACCGCCGGCTGCTGCTCGTATCCCAAATGCTCCTTCTACAATTTCCAATAACGCACTCGGCAACTTTGTAATATTGGTTATGATGATAATCAGCACACAAATTACATACACCACTGCCATAAATGGCACTATAATTTGTGAAACCTTGGAAATTCTCTTTAACCCACCGATGATTACCAATGCCACAAATACAGTAACCAGAAGACCACTAATCACAGTTGTCCATGTGTAATCATGACCAAATAAGTTAAATGCAATATGTGTACCATTTGCATCAAAAAAATTATTGGCAGCAGAAGTAATCCCATTGATCTGGGTAATGGTACCAATCCCCATCAGGCCAGCTAATGTACCAAAAATCGCAAATAATTTCGCCAACCATTTCCATTTTTCACCCATTCCATGTTCAATATAATAGAATGGTCCACCGTGATAATGTCCCTCCGCATCAATTGTGCGATATTTGATCGCAAGAAAACCTTCTGCATATTTCGTTGCCATTCCAAACAGAGCTGCTACTATCATCCAAAATAATGCACCCGGTCCACCAGCCGCCATTGCCGTTGCTACGCCAACAATATTTCCTGTACCAATGGTAGCAGAAAGTGCAGTGCAAAGTGCAGCAAAACTGGAAACTTCCCCTTCGCCATCTGATTCATTTTTTATCATAAATTTTAAGGCTTTTCCAAGGTACCGAAATTGCACTCCGCAGCAACGAATGGTAAGCCAAATACCGCATGCCATGATTAAAACAATTAACGGAATGCCCCATACAAAACCGTCAATTTTTTCTATTATTTTATTTATACTGTCCATTTTTATCAGCCCCTATTACGAAAAAAAGACAAGGCACGCACCAAAGGCGGCCTTGCCTTTTTCAAGAAAAAATCATTTTTACAACGTTGTTTTCCTAAAAGAAAAATACTTAATCATTCACTTTTCTAGTGTAATCCGGCAGCAACATCGGAGAAACAGTATCTGGTGTAATACCTGCTTCTTCCAATTCCTTTTCAAACTTTGCAACATGATCCAATGTCAGCTTGCCAACCACTACATCCTTTGCCTTTGCAGCGGCATACTTACCAGCATTTCTACCGAATACAATTACATCCAGTAAAGAGTTGCCCATCAGTCTGTTTTCGCCGTGTACACCACCAGCTGCTTCACCTGCAACAAACAAATTTTCTACACAAGTCTGACTATCTGTACCAACCTTTACACCACCATTCTGATAGTGCAGAGTCGGATAAATAATAATCGGCTGCTTCCGAATATCAATACCATACTTGCCAAACATCCGCAACATTGCCGGAATTCTCTTTTCAATGGTACCTTCTCCATTTTTGAGATCAATCATTGGAGTATCCAGCCAAACGCCCTGACCACCTGGTGTATTCACCTGATTGCCACGACGGCATTCCCGAATAACCGTTGCAGCAGTTACATCACGGGTTTCCAGCGGATTCATAAATACTTCGCCCTTCACATTTACGAGCTTTGCACCCAGAGAACGTACTTTTTCTGTTACCAGTGCACCAAAAATCTGTTCTGGGAACGCTGCACCAGTCGGATGATACTGCAAAGTATACTGTTCCCGCAACGGCGCACCAACACGATATGCCAATACCAGACCATCTGCGGTTGCACCATAATGGTTGGAAGTCGGGAAACCCTGATAGTGCATTCTCCCTGCACCACCAGTTGCAATGACAACTACTTTTGCCTTTGCAATCAAGATTTCACCAGTTTCCATGTTCTGAAGCACTGCACCTGCACAGTGGCCCTTATCATCCAGAATCAACTCAATCGCAGAGGTAAAATCAATGACCGGAATCTGACGGTTCAGCACTTCATCCCGCAAAGTACGCATAATTTCTGCACCAGAGTAATCCTTAGCAGCATGCATTCTCTTTCTGGAAGTACCGCCACCATGTGTGGTAACCATATTGCCATCTTTGTCTTTATCAAACTCTACGCCCAACTTGTTCAGCCACTGAATACAATCTGGTGCTTCTGTTACCAGCTTATAAACCAGTTCCTTATCGGCTGCAAAGTGACCGCCGCCGTAAGCATCCAGAAAATGCTGTGCCGGAGAATCGTTCGGCTTATCTGCAGCCTGAATACCACCTTCTGCCATCATGGTGTTTGCATCACCAATCCGCAGCTTGGTAACCATCATAACCTTCTGACCAGCTTCGTCTGCTTCAATAGCAGCAGACGAACCAGCACCACCGCCACCGATGATCAAAACATCGGTTTCATAATCTGGGCAGGAAAGATCTGGAAGATGATCTTTCAAACGGCTGTCAGATTGCAGCAGTTTAACCAGTTCCTTTGGTGCTTTCTCACCCTTATTCGGACCAATGCTCAGAACATCGAACTGATCTTCCCGATAATCCGGATGGTTTTCCTTCAGAACCTGTTCCTTTTCTTCTGCGGTCATTCTTCTTGGTTCCATTGCTGCATTTGCTTCTCTTGCTGCTTCTACCAGCTTAATGGATTCCAGCATTTCTTCTGTATACATGATGCCGCACCCTCCTTACTTTTCAATCTCACGATTATTGTACATTTCACGGATATCTGCATCAGACAGTGCCATGTTTGCACGAATTGCTTCTTCACACTTACCGGAAGCAATTTCTTCTACACGATCTGCCAAATGACCACAAGCTGGTGCAATGTATTTCCCATTCAATCGTCTTGCCAACATTGCAACCTGTGGATGAGAGATTCCAGCTGGACAACGAGAAGAACAGCAACCGCACATTACACAGTCGAACGATTCTTCGGCACATTTTTCATATTCACCACGCTGTGCATAGGCAATGTACTGCATAACATTTAATTCCTGTGTACAACTATTGGTACAGGAATTGCAGCCAATACAAGCATAGATCTCCGGATACAGCTGCATCATCACCTGTTCCGTCGGCTTTACTTCTTCGATATTATAAACTTCTTTAATGAGCGGATAAAACGGCAGCTGTGTCAAGCACATTCCTTCTTCCACCTGTGTGGAACATGCCAGACATACCTTCAGTTCTCTGTCCCCTTTGATGCGGTAAACTGTTGCACAAGCACCACAGAAACCATTTCGGCATCCGCAGCCTCTGATCAATTTATAACCGGCATATTCAAACGCTTTCATGATGGTCAGGCTTGCTGGAACCTTGTACTGTTTGCCCATAATGAAAACATTAACCATTTGTTCCATGTGAATTCTCCTTTTCCATTAATATTCGTTCGGCAATGTAGACAGTTCATCAAAACGGAAAACCGGCCCGTCTTTGCAGACATACTTATTACCGATATTGCAACGACCGCATTTCCCGATTGCACACTTCATACGCAGCTCCATTGTGGTGTAAACCTGCGACTCCTGAAAGCCCAATTTCTTTAGACCATCCAGTGTAAACTTGATCATAATCGGCGGACCGCAGATCAAAACTGTCCGATTCAAATCCGGCTTCAGTTCTTCTACAAAACTCGGAATGAATCCAACATGTCCATCCCAACCTTCCTGCGGACGGTCAATGGTCAAATCCACTCTAACATTTTCATCTGTCTGCCACTCGTTCAGAATTTCCTGATAATCTACCAAATCATCAGCAGAACGAGAACCGTAAATAATGTGTACACTTCCGTAATTTTCCTTCTTGTCCCGTACATAATTGATAACAGAACGCAATGGTGCCAAACCGATACCGCCAGCAATAAACAGCAAATCTTTGCCTTTCAAAGCAGATTCTACCGGAAATCCATTGCCATACGGTCCCCGAATGGTAATTTGCTGCCCTACATCCATCATATGCAGCCAACTAGTCAGACAGCCGCACTTTTTGATACTGAATTCCATGAATGCTTCGTTGGTTGGTGAGGAGGTAATGGAAAACATTCCCTCTCCAACACCCGGAACAGACAGCATGGCACACTGACCCGGAATATGTTCAAATACTTTTTTACCGTCCAAACCAACAACACGGAAAGTCTTTACATCCGGGGTATCTATACGAATGTCTGTTACCACACCGATCTTCGGAATTAAAGTTTCTGATCTCATCCTTTTTATCCCTCCAGTGCTTTCATAACTTTCACGATGTTCATGGAAATCGGACAGCTTCTGAGGCATCTGCCACAGCCGACGCAACCAAATACATCGTTATTATTTGCTGGATAATATACCAGCTTATGCATAAACCGCTGGCGGAATCGTTCCAATTGTGTTGGTCTTGGTTGTCCGCCTGCTGTTTTGGTAAAATCAGAATACATACAGCTATCCCAACAACGGAATCGCTGTACACCGTGCCCAGTATCATAGTCCCGAATATCATAGCACTGACAGGTCGGGCAAACAAATGTACAGGTTCCACAGCCCAGACAAGATTCAGAAAGAGAAGCCCATTTTTCAGACTGGAATAACTCCATTAGCTTATCCCCGCCAAATGCTTCTGTGGAGAGATTGCCAAGCGGCAACTTGTCCAAAATAGTTTGCAGCTTTTCTTTCTCTGTATCCGCAGCATTATCCGCTGCATCATCCAGTATATCCAGCGCAGCCAGCAATGCTTCTCCTTTTTCCGTATTGGCTTGCAGCAACAATTCCTCATCAGTCATCCAGCAAGCAATATCACCACCGGGATTGGTTGCATCAATACCAAATGCTTTACAGAAACAAGTTTCCGTTGGTTTCTTGCAGGAGAGCGTCATAATAACACCATGTTCCCGTCTGGATGCATAATAACTATCTACCGGTTCTGCCAAATAAACGGAATCCAAAATCTCAAAACTCTTCGCATCACAAGCTCGTACGCCGAATACTACAAAATTCTCTGTTTCTTTCCGCACGTCCTCTACTTCAATGTTCTTTCCGTTTACTTTAAATGCAGCTAGTGTTTCTACCTGTGGAAAGAAGAAATCCTTTGCACTGCGAAGCGTATTATACGCCTTGCTCATAACAGTTCCTTCTGTCCAAAGACTGTATTCTGCACCCTTTGCACCATCAACCGGCAGATACAAATCCTGAGAAGCAGCAACAGCGGCAAAAAATTCATCCAGCTTTGTCAGAGAAATTTTTTTCATTACTTGCTCGCCTCCTTTGTATAAACAATGCTCGGTTCACAATCTTCCTTTGTGAAGTTTACCAACGGTGCACGGCTGCCAGCTTCTGCACCTGCCTGATACTCACCATAGCATTCATTCATTTCCTTGATGAACTTCCGATTCAGTAGGTGCAGCGGAATGTGCTGCGGACATACTCTGGAGCACTCACCACAGTCAGTACATCTACCTGCTACATGGAATGCCCGAATAATATGAAACATATTTTCTTCAAAAGAATCTGCCGCTGCTTTTTGAGAAATACCGGACTTTGGATTATCAAATACACACTGTTCACAAGTGCAAGCCGGACAAATATTTCGACAGGCATTGCAGCGAATACATTTGGAAAGTTCATTTCTCCAGAATGCAAACCGTTCGTCTGGTGTCATTGCTTCCAACTCTGCCACCTGATCAAATCTGCCACAGTTCGAATTCACTTCTCCGTTTTCACCCATCATTTCATCATAGGCAACGACTTTTTTGCTCTTACAAGTCACACAACGTTCTGCAATGACATCTGCCTTCTTCAACTGCACATCACCATACAGCGTAGAAACAGTAATGATATCACCATCTGTTGCGATGCCAGTTACCCCTTCTGCTCCCTGTGTACGCAGCTTGCTCTCATCTACCTTGCCATCACACGGAATGCCAATGATATAAACCTTTTCCCGATCCACACGATGTTCCGTCAACAACTGATTAAAACTATAAGAATCACATGGTTTCAGGAATACCAGTGTTTTGCCCTCCTTTTTGGAAAGGGCAACCAAATACTTGGAAAGATTGCTTGCACAGAAATCATTATATACAAAATCGCTCAATGCTTCAGCAGACTCGAATACAGCCGGTGTCGGGTCATAGACAAATTCGCCATTTTTCCAGCCCAGTACTCGTACAACGGTACCATCTGCGAGCAATTCGGAGGCTCTTTTTACCATTCCTTCTTGCATCTCAGATCCTCCAATCTCTTATTTTCACCCAGCTTAAGAATCGTTTCCGTAAATTCATTCATGGTTTCTGCAAACTTTGCACCTTCCGCAGCGGAAACCCATTCCACTCTGGTTCTTTCTTTTTCAATTCCAAGATAATTCAACATGGAGAAGAGCATTGTCATTCTCCGGCGTGCATAATAGTTTCCGGTTGTGTAATGGCAGTCACCTGGGTGGCATCCGCAGAGAATGACACCATCTGCACCACGCTGAAATGCCCGCAAAATAAAAATCGGATTGACACGGCAAGAGCACGGAACACGAATAATTTTTACATCTGCCGGATAATTTGCACGGTTGGTACCTGCCAAATCTGCACCAGCATAGGAACACCAGTTGCAGCAAAAGGCAACAATTTTCGGCTTAAATTCATTATTTACTTGCATATTGCGTCTACCTCCGCCATAATTTGACTGGTTGAGAAGCCCTTCAAATCCATTGCACCGGACGGACATGCAACCGTACATGCACCACAGCCCTGACAAACTGCCGCATTCACAGATGCCACACGGCGAATGAGGGTTGTCCGGTTCGGTCCACGAAATTCTTTATCAGAATACGTAATCGCACCATATGGGCAAACATTTGCACAACTGGAGCAGCCATTACACATCATTTCATCAGAGTGCGCTACGCATGGGTTACAGGAAAGTTTATCTTTTGCTAACAGACCCAGTGCTTTTGCCGCAGCGGCACTTGCCTGCGAAACGGTCTCTGGAATATCCTTTGGTCCCTGACAAACACCAGACAAGAATACACCAGCAGTCGGAGATTCTACCGGACGCAGCTTTGCATGTGCTTCGGTAAAGAAGTCATTGGTATCCATACTTGCTGTCAGCATAGTTGCCAGCGGACGAGCAGATTTATTCGGCTCAATCGCAGCAGCCAGTACAACCATATCTGCCTTGATATGCAGCTGTTCATTGGACAACAAATCAGAA
The DNA here is from genome assembly GCA_030523195.1 of Oscillospiraceae bacterium. Taxonomy (GTDB): domain Bacteria; phylum Bacillota; class Clostridia; order Oscillospirales; family Ruminococcaceae; genus Ruminococcus_C. The sequence continues at coordinate 2,633 of JAUNJC010000073.1, read as the reverse complement.
GCCTGCACCATCAGAGAACCATCTGCCTGCGGCGCAACCTTGCCAACCATGCCCTTAATGTAATGTACGCCATACTGTTCTACTGCACGACGATAAAATTCATCATAGTTCTTACCCGGTGTCCGCACATCAATATAGAACACATAAACATCTGTATCTGGATATTTTTCACGGCAATACATCGCATGTTTTGCTGTATACATACAGCAAATCTTGGAACAATATTCTTTTCCGCAGCCGCCATGTGCTGCATCAGCAGACTGTCTGCTGCCGACACACTGTACAAATACAATTGTCTTTGGCTGTTTGCCGTCAGAAAGCCGTTCCAGATGTCCCTCTGTCGGCCCATCTGCCTTCAAAATTCGCTCAAATTCAAGAGAAGTTACAACATCTTTGCTCTGAGAGTAAGCATATTCATCATAGCCTTCCAGAGAAATTGGATTATAACCAGTTGCTGCAATAATTGCACCATACTTTTCTTCTACAATCTGGTCTTCCTGTTCATAATTGATTGCTCCGGCAGAGCAGAATTTTGAACAGATTCCACACTTACCCTTGGTTAGTTTGTTACAATAATCTGCATCAATAACAGCTACGTTCGGAATTGCCTGTGCAAACGGAATATAAATCGCACGATGATTCTTTAAACCTAAATCATAGGCACTCGGCACATTCTTAACCGGACATTTTTCTGTACAGATTCCACAGCCTGTACACTTTGTTTCATCTACATACCGTTTCTTCCGGCGGATTTTTACACTGAAATTTCCAACAAATCCAGTGACAGCTTCTACTTCACTATAAGAATAAATCGTAATATTCTCATTTTGAGCACACTCTACCATTTTTGGTGTCAGAATGCAGGAAGAGCAGTCCAGTGTCGGAAATGTCTTATCAATCTGTGTCATTTTGCCGCCAATCGTCGGTTCTTTTTCTACAATATCAACCGGATAGCCAGCTTCTGCAATATCCAGAGCCGTCTGAATTCCGGCAATTCCACCGCCGATGACCAGCGCACGCTTTACAACTGGACTTTCTCCTGCTGTCAGCGGTGCATTGAGCTGCACTTTTGCAATGGCTGCACGTCCCAGTACAATTGCCTTTGCAGTACCCTCTTCTTTATTCTTATGAATCCAAGAACACTGTTCCCGTATATTTGCCACTTCCAGCATATATGAATTCAAGCCCGCAGCAGCAACCGCTTTCCGGAAAGTTGCTTCGTGCATTCTCGGGGAGCAAGAGCATACTACAACGCCCTCCAGCTTATGTTCCTTGATTGCCTCTTTAATTATGTTTTGTCCTGCCTCTGAACACATGTACGGATAATCTGTTGCAAATACGACAGCCGGTTCTTTTCCCAGCGTTTCTGCAACCGCTTTTACATCAACTGTTGATGCAATATTCGTACCGCAGTGGCATACAAAAACACCAATTCTCCGCATTGCCTATGCCTCCTTATTTGCTGTATTTTCTAAATGCACTGACAATTGCCTGCTGCGGAAGATCTTCATCTAACATAGCAGGAATCTGTTCCGGCTTCAGATGGTTTTGTCCCTGCTGACGAATCACTGCCAGACGCACTGCTTCCACCAGTTTTGCCGGTTCTACATTTCTGGGACAACGTTCCAGACATGCAAAGCAAGAAAGGCATTTATAAATGGATTCAGACTGCATCAGGGTTTCGATATCCCCTTTTTCCACCATATAAACGAACTGATGCGGATGGTATTCCATTGCATCATAAGAAGGGCATGTGGCAGAGCATTTTCCGCAACGCATACATTTCAGGGGATTGACACCGCTGGTACGCAGCACCTGTTCTTTCAAATCAGCCATCTTGTCCCCTCCTTATTTCAAACCCAGTGCTTCTGCCAACAACTCAGTGAAATATACCACCGGCAGTGCAGAGCCACTGTTCTTCTTGAGATTATACAAACAAAGCGGACAGGCTGTAATAACCATTTCTGCTCCGAACTCCTCAGCACTGTCCATTACAGCTGCACTTCTGGAAACGGCAACACTTTTTTCTTCCATGGTCATATATCCGCCGCAGCACTCATTTCTCTGTGGATAGAGAACGGGTTCTGCACCAATTGCCCGAATGAAATCCTCCAAAATTTTCGGATTCTCTGGATTATCCATTTGCAGCACTTTACCCGGCCGCAGCAGCAAACATCCATAATAAGCAGCAATTTTCTTGCCAGTCAGCGGTTTTTTTACCGCAGCTGCCACTTTGTCAAAACCAATTTTATCCCGCAGCACTTCCAAATAATGCAGCACTTCTGTTTCACCAGTATAAGGCGTTTCCAACTTCATATAATTATTTGCCTTCATCTGGATATCCTCATTCGTCTGCATATCATGATTAACCTGTTTAATCACATTATGACATGCAGAACAAAGCGTTACCAACGCCTGCCCTTTTTCTCTAGCAGAAACAAGTGCACGCACAGAGGAAAGCTTTGTTGCTGTTTCATTTTTTGCCATTGGATATACGCCGCCGCAGCACTGCCAGTCCGGAAGCTCTTCCAGCGTGAAGCCCAACGCTTCTGCACTGGCTTTTGCATACCGATCCAGCTCCTTTGCTTTGGTCTTCAGTGTACATCCTGGGAAATAACTGAATATCATAGCAA
>JAUNJC010000072.1 GCA_030523195.1 Oscillospiraceae bacterium | reverse complement strand
TGGTAAAAACATCGAAGTAGACTTTATATATGTCTATCTATTTCAAAACGAGTATCAAGAGTTTCCAAATGCATTTTTTAAAAAAGATAATAGCATAGTAAAGCTGAATGATATTTTAGACGATGATTCCGTATATCAACTTTTAGATATGCTGATAGAGGATATCAAAAATATAATTAAAGTGTGCCGCACTTATGAGGGAAAATGTCCGAATGAATTAAAACTCATATATGAAGTCCATACTGGAAAATTTGATGCGGAATATGGATATGATGATTTTGTAGATGAAAATTATAGTTTGGTAACGGCGTTTAAAAACTGGAGGGAATTATGTTCTTGAGTGGAAGAAATTTTAAATGATAGGAAAGACTTCAAGTCAAAGTAAATTCTATGAAAATCGGTGCAGTCGTTGTAAATAAGAATTTATGAGGGATTCCTGATGGCAATTTATGAATTGAAATACATGTTTGATTGGGGAAGTGGCACTTGTGTATGGACAAGCAATGAAGCCTCCAGAAATCTATTCGTTCATTATCCAGTTCGTATCGAACAACTTCCTATCTCAAAAGTACTGAAAGATGAGTTAAAACAATTAATAGAAGAACATGATAAAGCGTTAGATTGGGATTGTCCATCCAATGGTTTCGTGTGGAGCGAAGAGAGGCAAAAACAATTTATCAGTGAAGCGATTTTTGCATATAAGCGTTTATGCTTAGAACTGGGAATGGAGTATCATGTTGAAATGAATGACAATTGGCTGTTATAAACTTCAATTTTATATTTATGATCATATTCACACTAAAAAATTTACATCAAAAGAAAAGGCTGCTTAGCAGAGCACATGGATACACTCTGCTGAAGCAACCTTTTAGTTCGTGTGGGAAAGCTTCTTTATTGTCGTTTCCGAACAAGGGGCAAATTTATCGGTTATTTTGTAATCCGCAGAATGGCTGCGCTGGCAGCTTCCATTTGCAATTGTCCATTTTGCAGGGTTACAGCACCGCCACGTTGATACAATGTTTTCATCGGGTCAGCAGAATCAATTTTACAGGAAACGGTATTTCTAGATGGGTTTAGTGCAATGACAATCTTTTCCGTTTCTTTTGTTCGACGGTAAACCAATGGATACTGATTTTCTTCCGCATACAGGAATGTGATCGTACCGCTGCTGCAAAGTGCTGGTACTGCATGACGCAGAGCAATCAGCTGCTGAATTTCATGATAAATGGAATCGTTGTTTTGCAATGCTTTTTCCGCAGTTGGACGGTTTGGATCTGGATCAATTGGAATATACAGCAGTTCCGGATCGGCACTGGAAAAACCTGCATTGACAGTATGATCCCACTGCATCGGAGAACGGGAAGCTGTCCGTTCAAAACCACCTTCTACAGATGGAGTACCAGCCAAGTGCCGCATGCCGATTTCATCGCCATAATAGATAAATGGTACGCCAGGCATGGTCAACAGGAACACAAATGCCAGTTTGATTTCCGCTTCATTCAGTCGTTCGGAAATGCGAGACATGTCATGATTGCCGGATGGAATGCAGATTAAGCCTTTTCCCTGTGTTTTTTGATAGCTGTCCAGATACTTTTTTACAAAAGCAGAAACATCACCCTTTCCTCTTTGAGAGAAAAACGGTTCTTCTACCCGGAACAGATCATTATAATGAGAAGGTCCGAAATGCAGCAGGAAATCCATATGAAATCCGCCCAACAGGGATTTATCGGGTTGTCCCCATTCCGAAATGATGACGGCGTTTGGAAATTCGGCATCCAAAAAGGCACGGAAATCCTGCCAGAGTGCAACGGTTGCCTGTCCGTCTTCGTCTGCTTTGACCAGAGAGTGTGCCATATCAACACGGAATCCGTCACAGCCCATTTCCAGCCAGAATCGCATAATATCTTTGATTGCTGCTCTGGTTGCCATTGGCCCTTCCTCGTTGACGCCCTGCATCCATGGTTTGGTTGGGTTGGCAAAGCCATAGTTCAATGCTGGTTGAATGGTGTAGAAATTGGTTGCACAGGCACCGTCACGATCAGACAGACCGGAAACAGAACCGGTGATGTTTGCAACACCCTTTGGATCTTCCCATACGGAATCTGTCCAGATATAGCGGTCAGAGAGGGCATTGTGTTCTGGTTTTAGGGATTCCTTGAACCATGGGTGTTCAATGGAAGTGTGACCGGGGACTAAATCCAGAATGAGGTGCATGCCACGTTTGTGTACTTCTTCAAACAGTCGTTTTAGGTCTGCATTGGTACCATAACGAGGTGCTACCTTTTTGTAATCTGCAATATCATAACCGGCATCATAGAATGGGGAAACAAAGCATGGATTCATCCAGATGGCATTGCATCCCAGTTCTTGAATATATGGCAGCCGGTCAATGATACCCTGTAGGTCACCAATGCCGTCTGCGTTGGTATCCTGATAGCTTTGTGGATAGATTTCATAAAATACAGCTTGCTCCAGCCATATTGGATTTTTTCTTTCGGTTGTCATTCTATTTTACCTCCTTCAGGTATCAGAGAAAACAGTTTCTCCATTTGTTTCTATTACAGTTTGGTAGAAATACCCAGAATCCTTTATGGTACGTTCCTGTGTTTGATAATCCACATAGACTAGACCAAACCGCTTATCATAGCCATCTGCCCATTCAAAGTTGTCCATAATGGACCAATACAGGTAGCCCATTACGTCTGTACCGTCTTCGATTGCCCGATGCAGTTCCCGCAGATAACGCTTCATATAATCAATTCTTGCCGGATCGTGTACCTTACCGTCCAGTTGTACCCAGTCGTGTCCTGCCATGCCATTTTCACTGATTAAAATGGGTTTGCCATATCGTTCATACAGGAACTTTGGTCCCCAATACAGTGCTTCTGGTGTCACTGGCCAGCCCATTTGCGTTCTTGGGCAACCGATATAATCATTTTCTACATAGGCATTTGGATTTTCTTTTGCCTGACTATAATAGATATTAACGCCATAGAAATCAATCGGCTGAGAAATCAATTCCATATCGCCTTCTTGTATGTGCGGCATATCAGATTTTAAAATGCTGTAGGCATCCTGTGGATAATCTCCAAAGAAAATGGGATCTGCCCACCAGGCTGTTTCAAATGCAAAGCGTTCCCGTGTAAAGGAAAAGCTTTTTTGCCGTGCAATTTCGATTGCAAGTGGAGAATCTTCTGTTGGTGTTGTGCATGGCGTAGAGAAGGCAAAACCAATCTGCGGTGGCTGCTTTGCAGATTCTCGAATGATTTTTACTGCTTTACCATGTGCCAGCAGAACATTGTGTGTCATTTGTGCGAGATCTCTTGCCGGAAGCTTCTGGAACGGGGCAAACTTGCCAATCGCATAACCGCAGCCAATGAACACTTGCGGTTCATTGATGGTCATCCAGTAGGTGACACGATCGGAAAGGGCATCCACTACAATTTTTGCATAATTTGCGAACCAGTCCGAAGATTCTGGATTGAGCCAACCGCCACGCTGGTGCAGGGCATAGGGATAATCCCAGTGAAATAGTGTTACCATTGGTGTGATGCCAGCTTCTAGAAGGGCATCGACCAAGTCAGAATAAAACTGTAACCCTTTTTCGTTGACTGTACCGATTCCGTTCGGCAGGATTCTTGTCCAGCTGATGGAAAAACGATAGTACTGGATTCCCATTTTTTGCATCATCTTGACATCTTCTCGAAAACGGTGATAGTGGTCACATGACACATTTCCATTTTCACCATGTGCAACATGACCGTTCTCCTGACAATAAGCATCCCAGATATTAAGTCCTTTCCCGTCTTCCAGATAAGCACCTTCTATTTGATAGGATGCAGAAGCTGCACCCCATAAAAATTGTTTTGAAAATTGCATTTGAAATTCCTCCTGTATTTGATGTTAGCTTTATTATATCGTTAATATGTCACAAAATCTCATACGATATCCGCAAAAAATTGCACTTTTTCTACTTCTTTTTCGAGGTGGCTTTTATGAAAAAACAACAGCTTTTAGAAAATAAGCAACACGGTACACCAGCGTTTCCGTTTGAATGTTTTCGTACAAAATCAGATACCACAGATTTTTTCGTACCGCTGCACTGGCATAAGAAAACGGAAATCATGCTGATTCATACTGGCAGCTGCGAGGTAACGATTGGGAATGAGACATTTTCTGCAAAATCAGAAGATATATTCTGTATCAATTCAGAAGAATTGCATCGGATTGCTTCCAATGATGTTTCTCTTACGTATAGCACATTTATTTTTTCAGTGGATACGTTTGCATTTGCGGTATCGGATCAGGCACAGTTATTGCTCAAACCGCTGATAGAAGATACGCTGCGGTTTCCCACACAAATTACAGATGCTACCGTCAAACAATGGCTCATTCCGCTGTTGCATCGTATTTTACAGGCTGCGGAACAAAAGAAGGTGGGATATGAACTGTTGGTCAAAGCAGGGTTACTACAATGGATTGCAGAGCTGTTATATCATGGATTGCTGTTGCCAACGGATCCGGTTTTCCTGAATGCAAGCCGTTATCAGCGAGAACGTTTGAAAAGCATTCTGACTTACTTGAAACAGCATCTCACAGAGCCGTTGACACTTGCCAGTATGGCAAATACTTTTCATATGTCAGAAAAGTACTTTTCCCGCTACTTCCGCAATGCAACGGGACAGACTTTTACAGCCTATCTGAATACGCTTCGCATGACACATGCCTGTAAATTGCTATTGGAAACAGATCATACGGTGCTGGAGATTGCACTGGAATGCGGTTATGAAAATGTCAGCTATTTTATCCGATTATTTCACACATTTATGCACTGTACGCCATTACAGTATCGTTTATTGAATCAAAAGCAATAGCATGAAATACTTGTTTATAAGAAAGGAAATCATGATATGAAGGAATTACAGGATGCTGTTTACAATCGAATTGTAGAACTGAGTGAGCAGGGCGATCAATTAGCGGAGAAAATGAAATTGGATGAAGCAATTTTAAAATATCAGCAGGCATTGGAGTTGTTACCAGAACCTATTTATTTGTGGGAAGCATCTACATGGTTATTTGCTGCAATTGGAGATGCTTATTATTTGAGTGAGCAGTACGATAGAGGTTTAAATGCTTTTTTAGAAGCACAAAAGTGTCCGGACGCTTTAGATAATCCTTTTATTTGTATGCGGATTGGCGAATGTTTCTATGAAATAGGAAATTTTGAGAAAGCAGAATCGTATCTGCTCGGTGCTTATATGCTGGACGGCAAAGAAGTTTTTTTAGAAGAAGAGCCAAAATACTGGAATTTTCTTGAAAAACGAATTGCAAAACAGCCCGAATGATAAGAACTGCATTAAAAATTGAATAGATGTATTTTTATAGGAAAAATGGGAAAACTATGTGCATGTCAAAATAGCACTGCTGGTGTGAAATTTTGAAAATAAATTGCATTTTCGCCTATAAAAAATAAACCTATCGAATGAAACTTTGATAGAAAAGAAAAAATATGCAAAAAACGATTTTTCCTGTTGACAAAATCGGAAAAGTGGTGTATACTCATATTAACCTAGAAAACAGATAGGAATAATTACAAGGAGTCTTTGAAATATGAAACCATATCATTTTGAAACATTACAAATACATGCAGGGCAGGAGCATCCAGATCCAACTACGGATGCAAGAGCCGTTCCGATTTATGCGACCACTTCTTATGTATTTCAGGATTCTGCACAGGCAGCTGGTCGATTTGGATTGACAGAAAGCGGAAATATCTATACTCGTCTGATGAATCCGACCAACTCTGTATTTGAGGAGCGGATGGCACAGTTGGAGGGTGGAATTGGTGCATTGGCAACCGCCTCCGGTTCTGCTGCAATTACTTATGCAATACAGAATATTGCTGTTGCAGGAGATCATATTGTTTCCGCTAGCAATCTTTACGGTGGGACACACAATTTGTTTGCAAATACCTTGCGGGAACAAGGGTTGAGGACTACATTTGTAGCTTCAAAGGATCCTGCTGACTTTGAGACTGCTATTCAGGAAAATACAAAGTTGATTTATGCAGAGACGCTGGGCAATCCGAATTCTGATATTATGGATTTGGAAGCGATTGCAGCGGTGGCACACCGTCATGGCATTCCACTGATTGTGGACAGTACCTTTGCAACACCGTATTTGCTGCGGCCGATGGAACATGGTGCAGATATTGTTGTGCATTCTGCAACAAAATTTATTGGTGGACATGGTACGGTTATGGGTGGTATTATCATCGACAGTGGTCGCTTTGACTGGGCACAGAATGATAAATTTCCGGGTTTGAGTCAGCCGAATCCTTCCTATCATGGTGTTGTTTTCACAGAAGCTTGCGGAAAGGCGGCTTATATTATGAAAGCTCGTACTACCTTGATGCGTGATCAGGGGGCAACGCTTTCTCCGTTTCATTCTTTTCTGCTGCTGCAAGGCTTGGAAACGTTATCTTTGCGAGTAGACCGACATGTAGAAAATGCATTGAAAGTGGTAGACTTTTTGAACCATCATCCGCAGGTAGAACAGGTTTATCATCCGTCTTTGGCAACTGGAAAAGAAAAAGAATTGTACGATCGGTATTTTCCGCATGGTGCAGGTTCTATTTTTACCTTTACCATCAAGGGAGATGCGGAAAAGGCAAAGAAGTTTACTGAAAGTCTGGAGTTATTTTCTTTGCTGGCAAATGTAGCAGATGTGAAGAGTCTTGTGATTCATCCAGCCTCTACCACACATTCTCAGCTTTCTGAAGAAGAACTGTTGGAATGCGGTATTCATCCGAATACGATTCGCCTTTCCATTGGGACAGAACATATTGATGATATTTTGGCAGATTTGCAGCATGGGTTTGATGCAATTCAGTAACTGTTTGGTGTACCAATATAAAGTTGTTATTTTTGTGTAGAATTAGAATAAGTTGGTGAGAGGAAGATGGAAATGATTTATGCAGATCACGCTGCAACGACTAAAATGAGTGCAGCAGCCATGGCAGCTATGGTGAAAGGATGGGAAGTATACGGAAATCCATCCAGTCTACACACCATTGGGCAGGAGGCAGCAGTCGTTTTGCAGCAGGCAAGAGAACAGATTGCTGCTTGTCTGGATGCGGATCCGAAAGAAATTTATTTCACCTCTGGAGGCAGTGAAGCAGATAATCAAGCATTGCGTTCTGCTGCGGCAATCGGCAAGCAACAAGGAAAAATGCATATCATTTCCACTGCCTTTGAACATCATGCCATTTTGCATTGTTTAGAAGAATTGAAAGCAGAGGGATTTTCTGTCACATTGCTGGATGTGCATGAAAATGGAATGGTGACAGCAGAGCAGGTAGAAGCAGCGATTCAGCCGGATACTTGTTTGGTCTCTGTCATGTATGCCAACAATGAAATCGGATCTGTGATGCCGATTGCAGAAATTGGTGCAGTTTGCAGAAACCATAAAGTGTTGTTTCACACAGATGCAGTACAGGCAGCAGGTCATATTCCGATTTCGGTGAAACGGGACAGCATAGATATGCTCTCTCTTTCTGCGCACAAGTTTCATGGTCCAAAGGGGATTGGCGTATTGTATGCTAAGAAAGGGGTACGGCTGCATACACTGATTGCCGGCGGTGCACAGGAGCGTGGCAAACGTGCTGGTACAGAAAATATTCCTGCCATTCTTGGCATGGCTGCTGCTTTGCAGGAGGCTTGTACTCATATGGAGAAGAATGCACAGCATTGTAAAGTGTTGCGAGATCGCTTGATTGCTGGTTTATCTCAAATTCCGCATGCTATTTTAAATGGAGATTCAATGCGTCGTTTACCGGGCAATGTACACTTTTGTTTTGAGGGGATTGAGGGAGAGTCGTTATTGTTGCTGCTGGATCAGAAGGGAATTTGTGCTTCCTCTGGTTCTGCTTGCACGTCAGGGTCATTGGAGCCTTCTCATGTGTTGCTTGCAATTGGAAGACCGCATGAAATTGCACATGGTTCTTTGCGTCTGTCACTTGGAGTAGAAAATACGATGGCAGAAGTGGATTACATGCTGGAGGTGATTCCAGAGGTGGTATCTTATCTCCGGAATATGTCTCCGGTTTGGCGGGATTTGAAAGACGGCAAAAAGTCATTTTTGCTGTAGGCAAAGGAAAGGAAGGAATCAAATATGGCTTTATATAGTGAAAAGGTGATGGATCATTTTTTGCATCCCCGTAATGTTGGTGTGCTGGAGCAGGCAGACGGCATTGGTGAGGTTGGCAATGCGAAATGTGGTGACATTATGAAAATTTACCTGAAGATTGACAATGATGTCATTATAGATGTGAAATTTGAAACATTTGGCTGTGGCAGTGCGATTGCTTCCAGTTCTATGGCAACGGAGATGATTAAAGGAAAACCACTTTCCGAAGCATTGCAGTTGACAAATAAAGCAGTGGCGGAAGCTTTGGACGGATTACCTGCACACAAACTACATTGTTCCGTTTTGGCAGAAGAGGCAATTAAGTCCGCTTTAAAGGATTACTATGATAAAAATGGGATTGCATATGATGTATCTCAGTTTCCAGATTGTAAAAATTGTGCACATTGTGTAGAATGAAATAGAAAACCGGCTTTTTGTTTATTATAGAACAGGAAGTCGGTTTTTTGTAATTTTTGACAGGAAAAGATAAAATAGGCTTCTTTTTTTATTTGTCGTATTGTGTCAATCGGTTTCACTAAAATTTCACATGATATTCTTTGAAATTGCAGGATAAACTGCTATACTGATTTTGAAAAAGGGGTAAACAGGACTGACGAAATCAGAAAGGCAGGCAAATTATGAAATCAATGCAGACACCGGAAGAATTTATTTCATTGATTGAGCGAAATGGTCGTACCATTTTACAATCTGCTGGTATGGCACAGGAAAAAGAGTATGTGCAGCATGGAATGGTTAGCTGTTATTTGCATTCCATTTTTGTTGCTTATGTCAGCATCTGGTTAGCAAGGAGATTTGGAATTCGGGTTCATTTACGTAGTTTGGTTCGTGGGGCATTATTGCATGATTATTTTCTTTATGACTGGCATATTAAAGAGTCTTTTCGCAAAGCACATGGATTCTCTCATGCAGCGGTAGCACTGCAAAATGCAGAACGGGATTTTCAGTTGAATGCAGTCGAGCGAGATATGATTGTGAAACATATGTTTCCATTGAATTTAACGCCGCCACGGTATCGGGAAAGCATATTGGTTTGTATAGCAGATAAAATTTGTGCTGTTTATGAGACATTTTCAATTCCAATTCCAAAGAATGTCCTACAGGTGGGACAAATCCAAAAAATGGCATAAAAACCGGCTTGCAGCAGCATTTTTGCATGGCAAGCCGGTTTTCATTTTTAATGTTAGAAAGATATTTATTTTTTCTTTTTGGATTCCCAGTCAGAATAGTTTAAGAGTTCGGAAACAGTAACAGTAGGAACATTGGTTAATTTTTTTAATTTTTTTTGTATTTCCTTCTCAGATAGTATATCTAAAATTAAAATACATTGTGTATATGGATATTTTTCTATGGAACGACTATAAACTGTTTTACAGTAATTACTTTCTTTTCGATTTTCTATGACATAATCAACGGAAACCCCAGCCTTTTTCAATAATCCAAAAAATGTTTTTGATAGCATGGTTTCTCCGTAAACTGCAATATGTGTGATGTGTTTGGTCTGAAAGTAGGCGATGAGATTTTCTACTGTTTTGGGGTGAAGTATCATTTTGTGTAACGTGTTCATATAGGTTTGTACACGGATTTCATAGGAGGTTGGCTTTTTTTCTTTTGTTGCAGGTGGCGTTAGGGCACTGGTCAAATCTGGTTCGACAGTTGGATCAGCAGCACGTTGCTTCAGATATCGTTCATAACGTGTGAGGAGTTCTGTACATTCCTGTTTGTTGTTGGCAAATGCAATTTGTTTTCCCTTATCCAGCCAGAGTAACTTATTGCAGAGCCGCCGCATTTGTGCAGTGGAATGACTGACAAATAGTGTGGTAGCACCACTTTGGATAATTTCCATCATTTTTTGTTCGCTTTTTTTTCGGAAACCACCATCTCCAACAGACAATACCTCATCTAAAATTAAGATTTCCGGATCTACCATACAGGCGATGGAAAAGGCTAGACGAGAACGCATACCACTGGAAAGTTGTTTATATTTATAATATTGAAACGGTTCTAATTCTGCGAACTGAATAATTTCTTGTACACGTTCTGCAATAAATTCCTTGGTATAGCCAAGCAATGCCCCACGCATATAAATATTTTCAATTAGGTTTAAGTCACCATCAAAACCGGTTCCCAACTCTAATAGGGCAATGATAGTTCCATTTACTTGCAATGTACCTTGTTTCGGTGGGAGAATACCAGCGATTGATTTCAGCAGTGTAGACTTTCCAGCACCATTTACGCCGATAATGCCCATAAAGTCTCCTTTTTCCAGCGTAAAAGAGACATCTTCAACAGACCAACGACTTTCAATCCGTCGTTCTTTCTTTACTTTTTGAATGGTCCATTCTTTTAGTCCAATGTCTCGAAAGTCTCCTAGCAGATAGCGAATATAGAGATGAGATGCTTTAATAATTGCCATATTCGTACCTCCTTATAAATAAAATACAAATTTTTCTTTGTTATAATGGTAAATCAGAAAACCAATGAGCAGCAAACCTACTGTGTAGGCAATCAAAATGAGATGATCTATCAGGGATGGAATTTGGGCATGAATAATAATAGAACGGGAGTAGGTGATAAAATCATATATAGGATTGATATGTAACAGCTTTTGTCCTTGTTCTGAAAGAGAAGTATCATACCAGAATACTGCACAGCAAAAATACAACAGTCGGCAGAAAATAGAGTAGAAGTAACGTACATCTTTAAAGAAAATATAGAGAGATGCTAAAATTAAACTAATTCCATAATTCATTAGAAAGAGTAAAATAATTGGAACTATCAGAAAAATCAATTTCCATGTAAAAGCGACTCCATCAATAATCATGAAAGGAATCAGTAAAATCAAGGTGATGAAAAAATTGATCAGGGCGGATACATTTTTTGAAAGTGGGAAGAGCCAGATAGGCAGTTTGATTTTTTGAATAATGGCTGCATTGCTTAAAAAGGACTGCATGCCTGATGTGGTGGCGTTGCTAAAATAGCCGTATGTAAGAATACCAACTAGCATATAAATGGTATAATGGGGTGTCGTTCTGCCGAAAAGATTTTTGAAGATCATCATTAAAATTAGGAATTCAGCTAGAGGATTGAGAACGCTCCAAATGACTCCCAATGTGGTTTTT
>JAUNJC010000071.1 GCA_030523195.1 Oscillospiraceae bacterium | reverse complement strand
GATCACTTCTCAAATTCAGAGCAGAAGCAGTTACAATATAAGAACCTGCATAACTGTCTGAAAAATCAGAAGGGATCACGACAGTCGTTGTATCCTGTGTCGTATCTTCCGTTTTGTCTGTCGTAGGTGGAAGGGTTGTCGTATCTCCGCCAAAGCTTGTATTCAGAAGAGATTGATATACCATATTGGTACGCTGTACGAATGCACTGTTAGAACCATAACTGTCATTTAATGCGGCATGATACATATCATCCAGTGTGACTGCACCATAAGAGCCAGCATAACCGGCTGCACGAGTTGCAATTCTGGAAGCAATGCCGCAGCCGAAATTATAAATATCGGCATACAATACCAAGGCACCTGCATCTGTCAGACCTTTACTCTGACCGGAAACGATGTAACCCTGTACATCTGAAAAAGCAAGTGCATCCTGTGCTGCGATTCCAGCATCGGTTGACAGCAGTGTAGAAACTGCGTTCCCCTCTGCAACAGAAAATGTTCTGTAATTCCAGTTGGTAGCAGTCAGGATTTCATTATAAAATGTATTGCCCAAAGTGGACTGTGACAGAGCTGGTGCATTGCTGCAAATGCTTTTCAGCAAATTCAATGCCCGTCCTGCGTGCCATTGCAGCTTACCGATGCTGCAAGCACCGCAGTCATTGCGGTTAACAGAGCCGTAAGACCCTTCATGAGACATAATACAGGAGATTGCAGTAGATGTCATCTCATCCAAAGATGCCGCTGCGGTATGTACCGCACCACCCATGAGAGACAACAGCAGCAGAAGAACTGTGATACAGGAACAAACGACTGCTGAAAGTTTTTTGAACATAACGTATACTCCTTTGTTTTTTCACTTCAAAGCGCGTATACAGCAGTCTATGGCTGCATCGCTGTACGGCAGCCGAATCTCCAAACGGCCGCTGCCGGCAATGCAAAATGATTCGATGCAGGGAAAAACGATGAAACAGACAGGACAGCATTCGTTGCAACAGGGTGCATTGTCCTGCAAAACCTACCGTTGGCGGAAACAGCCTGTATGCTTCGGGGTCTCTCTCCGTCTCGATCGCCTGCACTACAAAGAAACAGTCTGTTTTTCAGCGGACTGTTTCACGGCAGAAATCGTTTTCTGATTTCTGTACCGTACTGCATTTATTATATCACACTTGTAACCGTTTTGCAAGACTTTTTCGCAACTTTTTTTCCTTCTTTATCGAGAAAGTACAGTGGGAAATACAAAAAAAGCGACGCATTTGTGGAAAAAACACAAAGATTTTAGACGATTTCACAATGCATTCTTTCTTTTTTCGACAGTAATAGACAAATCCTGTCATCTGAACAGGCAGACGCCCGCAAAACAATGGGAAATCTTTTTTGAGAATTTACAGAAATTCGATTGAATTTCAAAAAAATAGATGCTAAAATAAAAACGATATTGACTAAAAATCAAAAGCAGCAATTGATAAGAATCTGTTGTTTTTCTCGCCGTTTCTTTTCCGAATGCTGTATTTTCTGTAGCTCCTGTCGGAAAAGTTTGGCGAAAACAGCAATTGAAAACGCGCTAAGGATATAGTATAATTAATATAATTGCAGTCCTTGTCCGCCCGTCTTTCGGGAAAGAACAACATGTTTAACAGCAAAAGGAGATTCCTTCCCACTGCTGTTTCAGAATCATGATCTTGACTGCTTATTGCATCATGGGGGAAGTCCCCGATTGCATCTGCGGTATCAACGGTGCAGATACCGCTTCCGCTGTGCAGCAGATTGCCGTACAGTGCAGAAACGAATTTTCATGCATCGAGGAACGGAGAAAATTATGGAGAAAAAACAACTCACGCAAAAAGAAGAACTGAAACAACAGTTCATCGACAGATTGCAGCTGGAATGCAACGTATCCCCGGATGAGGCTTCTGATAAGCAAATCTATCAGACCCTGTCTGCCATGATGGTGCAGCGGCTCAAGCACATGCGGCAGCACTTCATGAACAAGACCCATTCCGTCGGTGGCAAGAGCGTATACTACCTTTCCATGGAATTCCTGATGGGACGTTCCCTCAAGACCACCCTGTATAATCTGGAACTGGTAGACGATGTAACTTCCATTCTGAATGACTTCCACATCAGCATCGACCAGATTTATGAATGTGAACCGGATGCTGGTCTGGGCAACGGCGGTCTAGGCAGACTGGCTGCCTGCTATCTGGATGCTATGGCAACACAGGGCATTCCGGCAAAGGGTCACTCCATCTGCTATGAATACGGTATTTTCCGGCAGGAATTGCAGGACGGCTGGCAGACGGAATATCCGGACAACTGGCTGCCGGGCGGTTCCGTTTGGCTGGATCCAAAGCCAGATGAAGCCATTGAAGTACATTTTGAAGGCGAGATTCAGGAATATTGGCAGGATTCCTACCACTATCTCTCTCACCACAATTACAACACCGTCCTTGCCATCCCGTATGACCTGTATGTCTCTGGTTATGGCAGCGAAGGCGTTTCCACCCTGCGTCTGTGGCAGGCAAAGGCTCCCAGCTTTGATATGCAGTCCTTTAATGAGGGCAACTATGCAAGTGCACTAAGCCAGAACTCCATGGCAAATGCTATTTCCAAGGTGCTGTATCCAAATGACAACCATCTGGAAGGCAAGTCCCTGCGTCTGCGTCAGCAGTACTTCCTGTGTGCCGCTGCAATTGGTGACATTGTAAACCACCACATGAGCGTATACGGCACACTGGACAACCTGCACGAAAAGGTTGCCATCCACATCAACGACACCCACCCAACCCTGTCCATTCCGGAATTGATGCGGGTTCTGCTGGATGACTGCGGCTATACTTGGGATCACGCATGGCACATTGTCACCAATACCTTTGCGTACACCAACCACACGGTTATGGCAGAAGCACTGGAAAAGTGGGATGTCAACCTCGTAAAACAGGTCATTCCGAGAATCTTCCAGATTATCGTAGAAATCAACAACCGGTACTGTGCAAGTCTGATGGAACGCAACGGCTATGACAGTGCAAAGACCACCAGAATGTCCATCATCAAGGACAATCAGATTCACATGGCAACCCTCTGCGTGATGGCTTCCCACAGCGTCAACGGCGTTTCTAAGCTGCACTCTGAAATCATCAAACAGTCTGTCTTCCATGAAGAATATCTGGATACCCCAAACAAGTTCAAGAATGTCACCAACGGCATTGCCTACAGAAGATGGCTGTATCAGTCCAATCCGGGTCTGACTGCCCTGCTGCGGGAAAAGATCGGCAACAAGTTCCTGATGGACGGCAGCGAACTGAAAAAGCTGGCAGTCTTTGAAAATGATAAGACCGTTCTGGCACAGCTGCGGAAAATCAAGAAGGACAACAAAGAACGGTTTGCCAAGTATGTAAAGAATAAGAGTGGTATCCTCCTGAATACTGACAGTATCTTCGATGTACAGGTAAAGCGTCTGCACGAATACAAACGGCAGCACCTGAATGTCATGAACATCCTCGCACAGTATCAGTACTTGCTGGACAACCCGAATGCTGATTTTGCACCGAAGACCTATATTTTTGCAGCAAAGGCAGCTCCGGGCTACTATCTGGCAAAGCAAATCATCAAGATGATCTGGGCACTGTCCGAAGAAATTCGGAAGAATCCGAGAATTTCCCAAAAGCTGTCGGTTTACTTCCTCGAAGATTACAAGGTTACACTGTCCGAACTGCTGATGCCGGCAAGTGATATTTCAGAGCAGATCTCTCTGGCTGGTACTGAGGCTTCCGGTACCGGTAACATGAAGCTGATGCTGAATGGTGCCGTTACATTGGGCACACTGGACGGTGCAAACATCGAAATCGGCGATGCGGTCGGCGAAGAAAATATCCTGATCTTTGGTATGAAGACCGAAGAAGTCAATGCACTCAAGGCACGTGGCTATCATCCGGGTCAGTACTATGATCAAAACCCGATCATTCACAGCTGTATTGACCGGATGTATGCTGGCATTAACGGCTGCAAGTTTAATGAAGTGGCAGACTCCCTGAGAAATATTGACCCATATATGGTACTGGCTGATTTCGATTCCTATGCAGCAATCCAAAAGAAGAGTTCGGAACTGTATCAGGATACCGAAAAGTGGACCAAGATGTCTCTGAACAATATCGCCGGTGCAGGTATCTTCTCTGCTGACCGTGCGGTGAACGAATATGCAAGAGAAATCTGGGGTGTAAAGTAATTTTTCCCATTCCAGTAACTGTAAAAAGCGGGAGAGAGCACGTTACTCTCTCCTGCTTTTTTCAAAAATACGACAGAAAGGAAAACAGGTTGTATGGACTCCGCTTTCTACGAAGACAAATATGGCTATCTTCTGCGGGATGGATTTCAGAAAAACAAATCTGCCCGAAAGAAATTTTTCAAAGCGACACAATACTATGACCAAGAACAATATAATGAAGCATTAAATCTGTTTTCTGCACTGGAAAAGAAATGCACCAATCCGCAGGAACACACTGCCATTTTTCTGATGGAAGGGCTTTGCTATCACAGCAAACAAATGTGGAATCATGAGATCGCCGCTTATCAGACCGTTTTGGAACAGGAGCCTTCCTATTCCCGTGCGTGGTCAAATTTAGGACATGTCTATTTTTCCGCTGGAAAAATGGATCTTGCCAAAGAGGCATATGGCAAGGCAATCACCTATGATCCCAGCAATGAATATGCCTATACAAATTTAGCAGCCCTCTATCTGCATACCGGCGAATATGAACAGGCACTGGAGTTTGCCCAGCTTGCGTTACAACAGAATCAGCGTCTGGCAGCCGCAGCAAGTGCAGCTGCCGCAGCTTACGCCAACCTCGGCGATCAAGAAAATGCCATGCGGTACTGCAATCTATACAGCATGTGCGGCGGTAATTTTGAAAATGCAAAAACGATGGTAGAAAATATATTGCTCCATCAATAAGGAAAGGAGTCCTCTGATTGAATCCATGTATCTATGACAGCTGGAATTTACAGTATAAGAAACCGTTCGGTGCGATCCGGCGGCGTTCTGATTGTGAATTTACCATTTGCCTGCCGGAAAACGTGACACCGGATTTTCCACCGGTGATGGTTCTCTTCCGTACAGGCTTCAAGGAACGTTTTCTGCCGATGAACCCTGTCGGCGAACAGGATGGAAGAAAATACTATCAGGTTATATACAGCCCAAAATATGCCGGTGTGCACTATTACTATTTCGCTTACACCTGTAATGGCACTCGCCACTATATCAAGCGTGGTAATGCTCACGAAGCCGCCATTGACAATGGGGAACTCTATCAGCTGACCGTATTCTCTAAACACTATGAAACGCCAGATTTTCTCAAGGGCGGTATTCTGTATCAAATTTTCCCCGATCGCTTTTGCAAAAGCGGCAAGCCACATGAAAATGTGCCGACCGACCGTGTGATACGGGACGACTGGAACGGCACACCCTATTATAAGCCGGATGCCAATGGGCACGTCTGGAATAACGACTATTTCGGCGGCGACTTGGAAGGCATTCGCAGCAAGCTGGATTACCTGCAAAACCTCGGTGTCACCTGCATCTACCTGAACCCGATTTTTGAATCCCATGAAAATCACCGGTACAATACTGCAAACTATCGAAACGTTGACCCATTACTGGGTACAAATGCAGATTTCCAGACACTCTGTGAAGATGCAGCAGAGCACGGTATTTCTGTCATTCTGGACGGCGTTTTCTCCCACACAGGGGCAGACAGCATTTACTTCAACAAGTTCGGACGCTATGACACAGTCGGTGCATGGCAATCCACAGAAAGCCCTTACTATAGTTGGTATTCCTTCTTTGGAGACAAACAGTATGAGGCATGGTGGGGCATTGACACCCTGCCAAATGTCAATGAAACCAATCCAGATTACTTGCACTATATCTGCGGTGATGATGGCGTACTGGATTACTGGATTTCACTGGGAGCAGCTGGTTATCGTCTGGACGTTGCTGACGAATTGCCGGACGGCTTTTTGGATGCCCTCCGAAAATGCGTGAAGAAACACGGCAAAGAAAAAATTGTCATTGGTGAAGTTTGGGAAGATGCCTCCAACAAGGAGAGCTATGGGGTCAAGCGGCGGTATCTGCTGGGTGACCAGCTGGACAGCGTTATGAATTATCCGTTCCGAGAGGCAATTATCAACTATATCAAGGGCATGGACGCCAATCATTTCAAGGATTGGATTATGGGTATTCTAGAAAACTACCCAAAACAGACCGTAGATGTTCTGATGAACTTCGTCTCTACACACGATATTGAACGTGCCATCAATCGATTTGGCGGCGAAAATTGCGATGACAAGTCCAAAGACTGGATGGCAGAAAACTGGCTGTCTGAGGAAGAATACAACCGTGGCAAACAGCTGTTAAAGGCAGCCATGGTACTGCAATTCTTCCTGCCGGGTGTCCCAAGCATCTATTATGGAGATGAGGTCGGCTTGCAGGGCTGGAAAGACCCGTTCAACCGCCGCTGTTTCCCATGGGACAACGAGGACACGGATTTACTGGAGTATACCAAACAACTTGGTATCCTGCGAAAGAGCAGTTCTGTGTTTGTAGATGGAGAAATGGAATTTCTGCTGACGGGTCAGGAACTGCTGGCATTCTCTCGTTTCCACCGCAGCACCGGAGAAAGTGTTATCATTATCCTGAACCGGAGCGATAAAACCAATTATTTTGATTTGAATGATGCTGCACTGCATGAATATGCTCTGAGCAATGTGGCAGCTGGTATCTGTGAAGAAGATAAGCTGGTACTGCCGCCATACTCTTATGCAGCGATGTTCGCTGTGCGAACAATGGAAAACCAACCGGAAGACACGACTGCGGAACCGTCAGAGGAAATATAACAAATTCTCTCCACTTACTTATAATACGGAAAACAACTGCAACTTGCAGGCGTTTTCACGATTACACTACATGGTCAACCATCCATACAACACAAATTCCTATAAAAAATGCAATGGAGACAAATGCTCCATTGCATTTTTTTATTTGCTATCTTAATCCAATTATACTCGCTTCACACGCTCATTTAATGGTATATACTGCTTTTCCATACCAATCGGCTGATATGCCGGACGAATAATCTTATTGGAATTTGTCAATTCTTCTATCCGATGTGCCGACCACCCTGCCACTCTGGCAATCGCAAAAATTGGTGTGTACAGTTCCATTGGAATTCCTAACATCTGGTAAACAAACCCACTGTAAAAGTCTACATTTGCACAAACGCCCTTGGTCGTCTTCCGCCGCTCTAACAGCAACTCCGTGGCGATCTCTTCCACTGTCTCATACAGATGAAATTCATCATACATGTTTTTCTCATTGGAGAGCATTTCTGCAAACCGCTTTAAGATTTTGGCTCTTGGGTCAGAAACCGTATACACTGCATGCCCCAATCCATAGATCAAGCCGCTGTGGTCAAATCCTTCCCGATTCAACAAACTAATCAGGTAATTCCGGATGGCATCCCGATCATTCCAATTCGTAACATGTGCCTTCAGGTCACGAAACATCTCCATCACCTTCAAGTTTGCACCACCATGCTTTGGCCCCTTCAGCGAACCCAGCGATGCCGAAATAGCAGAATAGGTGTCCGTACCAGAAGAAGTCACTACATGCATCGTAAAGGTGGAATTGTTACCACCGCCGTGTTCTGCATGCAGAACCAATGCCAAATCCAGCAGCCGTGCCTCCAGATTTGTATACTGTCCATCGTTACGCATCATTGCCAGCAGGTTTTCTGCGATTGTCTTTGTTTTGTCTGGTTTGTGCAGCACCATGCTGCTGCCATTGTGGAAATATTGTGTCATCTGGTAGTTGTACACTGCCAAAGACGGAAACCGTGCAATCAATTCCAGACATTGCCGCATCACATTCGGAATACTGATATCATCCGGCTTGGGATCTGTGGAATGCAATGCCAGAACACATTTCTCCATACCATTCATAATGTTGTCACTCGGCAGCCGCATAATAACGCTGCTTTTAAAGTGATCCGGCAAAATCTGATAATCTGCAAGCAATTTATGAAAATCTGCCAGTTCCTCCTGTGTCGGCAAATCTCCCGTCAATAGCAGATACACAATCTCCTCAAATCCAAATCGTCCCTGCTGGATAAAGCCTGTTACCAAGTCCGAAATCGAATACCCCCGATAGAATAATTCCCCCTCTGCCGGTACGCTCACCCCATTTTCCATTTTAGTGGCACGTACCGTACTAATCCCCGTCAAGCCCGCAAGGACACCTTTTCCATCTGCATTCCGCAAGCCACATTTCACATCATACTGATCGTAAAAAGTTGGATCAATCTGATAATTCTCTTTGTGCTCCAACGCCAGTCGCTCTGAACTTTCTATATTCTGTCTGTAATTCTGCAAAAGCTTCTGAATCTCCGGTTTTCTCAAAATGGTTTCTTTCGTCAACATTTGGTATCATCGTCCTTTCTGAAACTGGTTTGATACGGGTTTTCGGTTTCTTTTATACTAGGCTCTATTGCAAAATCTATAATTTTGCAATACCGGCAATGAATTGCCAGTGGTGGCTTTGCCACCAAGAGCCGCCGTTCATACTGTCCTCGCAAAGCCGATGGCTTTGCAGCCGCTTTTAGCGGCACTGCAAACAACACCGTTGTTTGCAATAGAGGACAGTATATAAGCTAACGATCCGCTTGCACCGTCAGCCTATGTTTTTATATTTTATCGTATAATAGAGCACGCCTGTTTCCGTCAACTATATACGAATTGTGAGAATCCATATTCCATTGTTTATACAAATAGACAAGAATCTATTTTATGGATTTCAGAAAAAGGGCACTTCAAACGAAAGCACCCCTGTTTCCTGTTCATTTGATTGTCATTTCTGTTCAAGATTATTTTCCGGCTGGTATCACTCATCCCAAACCGCACTCGTCATAATCTTTCCATTTTTCATGATATGCCCGATTGCTCAGCGTACGGCAAACAATATAAACCACGGAAGTAATGGCAAGCATTAATGCCAATACGACCGGTGCAACTTTGCTGAACATACTGTGCTTTTCTGTATTTGCAGCCTCGTTATGCTCGCTCATGATACAGAACCCTCCTGTTCCAGTGCAGCAAGCTGTGCATCCAGATCAGCATCACTGTTCTGCATACCCATTTCTGCCATCAGGCGTTGCAGTTCCACATCCACCTTTGCATCGCTTTCCAACTGCTCAAATGTCTGTGTATCTGGATTATTGCTTCCAGAAATTTCTGCAAATGCAGCTGCCTCTGCCTCTTGCTGCATAATTTTTTCTTCCATCCGATTGAATTTATCCATAGAACTGGAGGCATTGATGCCACCCATAGACTGTGCCAGATTTTTCTGAGTTTTTGCCATCTGAGAACGAGCAACCAGCATTGCCTGCCGACTCTTTGCCTCTTCCAGCTTTGCTTTCAGGGTTTCGACCTGATTGCGAATGGCATCTGTCTGTGTCGTGATGGTTTCATACATCTGCTGATAAGATGCCACATCGGCATCTGCCTTTACCTTATAGGAAAGTGCTTTCTTTGCCAGCTCTGTATTGCCAGCTGCCAGCGCTGCTTTGGCTTTGGTTTCCCAGTCCGCAGAAGCTTGCAAAGCAGTTTTATACTGTCGTTCCGCAATTCGCTGGCTTGCCATTGCTTTACCGAGTGCTTGTGTAGACTTTGAAACTTCCTGTTGCAAGTCACGGATAATCTGCTTCACCATTTTTTCCGGATCTTCTGCACGGTCAATGAGATCATTGATATTTGCTTTCATGATGTCACCCATTCTTGAAAAAATGCCCATATAGATTTCGCCTCCATATTTTTGTTTTATTTTATGATTTTCAATGGTTGCCAATGAATGTTATCCAATTGCAGTGAATTCTTCTGAAAACACATACAAATATGGTTATTTTTATTATAACACAATCTTCGCATGCTGTCAAGAGATCAGATTTTATTTTTTCATGAGAATTTCTGTCCCGATTTTTTAGAGAAATCTTTCCAAACTCTTTTCTATCATGCAATGTTAGGATGTCTCCCCTGTACGCATGCAGAGACAACCCATTCTCCCGCAAGAATACATTGAAAAAAGCGATAGCCTATGCCTGTTCCATCCGCTGCATATTCTGCCATTGGCACACAGGCCGTACTGTCTTTTTCCCGCACCTCACAGATAGCTGATACCTGTTGAATCGGCTGTAACTGAGAAAAGAAAATCTGCTGCATCGGATAAGAAATTCCAATCCCAATCGCTTTTACAAAACTCTCTTTCCATGTCCAGAAGCGCATAAATTGCAATGCAGGTTGCTCTGCTTGCAAGACTGCCTGTTGCTCTGCTTCCGTCAGCACACGCCGCATCACACGTTCCCGAACCGAACGATGTGCTTCTACATCCACACCCAATGGCATATCACCAATGCCGCACAGAACAGCTCCCTTACAATGACTCAGATTGATTTGAATGTCAGGATGATACGCAAGAAATGGCTTACCGTGCTTTCCCTTTTGCAACACATACGGCGGAGCAATTCCCTGCTCCTGCAACATTTGTTCTAACAACCGATGGGCAAAATGATGCTGTTCCGTCACATTCGACTCGGCTGGTATTCGCTGTAAAACCAGCCGCAGCGTCTTCTGCTGTTCAAGCATGATTTTCCACCTGTTTCATCCGCTGTTTCCGCAGCTGAAATCGTGTTTCTGCTGCCTGCCAAGCTGCCTGCTCTTCCAAAGTCTCCAACCGCAGTCTTGGCACTGCAATAGGATGTTCCTGTTCATCTAATGCCACCATAACCAAATAAGCAGTGTTAATCAACTTTCGTGAGCCGTCCAAGTTTTCTACGTAGGTTCGCACACAAACTTCCATAGAAGAGCGACCTACATGAGTGAGATTTCCGCAAAGCAATAACGTATCATTGGGATGTGCCGGTGCTTGAAACGTCAGCGTATCCACCACAGCAGTGGTAACATTATGTCCGGCGTGACGACGTGCCACCACCGCAGCAACAACATCAATCCATTCCATCAGTTGCCCACCAAATAGACGGTTATACCCATTGATATTCGCCTGTGTGAGAATCTGCACTTGTTCTGTATAAGAATCTTTCACTGTTTTTTCCATCGCATGCATGGTTCCTTCCTCCTATTTGGATGCTTGTCGTT
This sequence comes from Oscillospiraceae bacterium, assembly GCA_030523195.1. Taxonomy (GTDB): domain Bacteria; phylum Bacillota; class Clostridia; order Oscillospirales; family Ruminococcaceae; genus Ruminococcus_C. The sequence goes on along the minus strand of JAUNJC010000071.1, from coordinate 186 downwards.
ATATTTATAATAGCATACCCGATTGCCCAATGTCAATGCTGAAATTTTTATGGCTTTTCTTTTTCTTTCTCTCCTAAAAACAAAAACTGCTTGGCTACAGTGTCCCTGCTTTTGACATAGGAGCAGGTAACAAACATCCCCCGGCAAAGCCGGGGGTTTTTCCGTAAACGCCCCATAGGGGCTCAG
>JAUNJC010000226.1 GCA_030523195.1 Oscillospiraceae bacterium | reverse complement strand
CAAAAAACGATGTAACTGTTTATACGCCTTATATATACTCCATTCCAACCATTTCTAAACAACCGGAATATCGTCCAGTTGTGGTTGGATTTGGACCAGCTGGTATGTTTGCAGCATTGCTGTTGGCAAAAGCAGGCTTACAGCCACTTGTTTTGGAACGTGGGAAATGTATTGAAGAACGAAAAAAAGATGTTGCAGATTTCTGGCAAAATTGCAATTTGCATACAGATTCCAATATTCAATTTGGAGAAGGCGGAGCTGGGACGTTTTCAGATGGTAAATTAACTACTGGAATTAAGGATAATCGAATTCGATTTGTATTAAAAACATTTGTAGAGTGCGGTGCACCATCTGAAATATTATATCTTGCAAAACCACATATCGGAACAGATTATTTAGAGCATGTTGTGAAAAATATGCGTCGTATGATTCAAGATACTGGTGGGGAAGTATTGTTTTCAGCTCGTTTTACAGCATATCAAACAGATGAAAACAACACTTTGACATCAATATCATATGAGAAAAATGGAAAAATATATCATCAGCCAACTAATCGATGTATTATGGCAATTGGACATAGTGCAAGGGATTTATTTCAACTTTTTTATGATAATGGTGTTGCGTTGCAGCAAAAGAATTTCGCAATGGGTGTTCGGATTGAACATTTGCAGCAGGAAATTAATCGCAGTATGTATGGCAAATTTGCAAGTCAATTGGGAGCAGCGGATTATAAATTGGCTGTGCATCTTCCATCTGGACATGATTTGTACACATTTTGTATGTGTCCCGGTGGAAGAGTAGTGGCAGCCGCCTCTGAAGAAGGTCATATTGTTGTTAATGGAATGAGCAATCATGCCAGAGATGAAAAAAATGCAAATAGTGCTTTATTGGTTGGAATTTCTCCACAAGTTGTTGCAAATCCTCATCCACTTGCTGGTATGTGGTTACAACAAAAATTAGAAAAACAAGCATTTTTGTGTAGTGGTAGTACATATGCGGCTCCAGTTTGTTGTGTTGGTGATTTTTTAGATGATAAAGTATCAAATGGATTTGGAAAAGTAAAGCCAACATATCAGCCGAATGTGAAATTTGTACATCCGAGAACTTATTTACCAAATTTTATGGTACAGACATTGAAAGATGGTATTTTAGAAATGGGTAAAAAAATTGATGGTTTTGATGATCCAGAAGCAATTCTAACTGGTGTGGAAACTCGAAGTTCATCTCCAGTTAGAATCCTGCGTAATTCAGAATATGAATCTATTACAATAAATGGGCTTTATCCGTGTGGGGAAGGTGCTGGTTATGCAGGTGGAATTACATCTGCCGCAGTAGATGGCATGCGGTGTGCTGAAAAGATAATTGAAAAAGTGATGAAAAATGAAAAATAAAACCCGAAAACGTTTAGAGAAGTGGATTGTTCTAATTGCACCAAATACAAATTTGGTGCAATTAGCGATTATATTTGGGAAGGAGAGTACTATTTTATGCCGATTGACCGTACAGCTTGTCCAGATTTCTTAAATGACTATATTCTTTATCTTTCCATGTCAAAATCACTTTCCCCTCGCACTGTCGAAGAATATTATCTTGATATTCGCCTATTTCTTCAATACATCCTTATGATGAAAGATAAACAATACTTGACATTAGATGAAACAAAAATGCAAAAAATTCCAATCGTAGATTTTCCAGTTTCCATACTAGACACAATCAAACTTCAAGATTTATATGAGTTTTTATATTATGTCACAGAATCTCGTGAAAATCATGATCGTG
>JAUNJC010000225.1:323-1810 GCA_030523195.1 Oscillospiraceae bacterium | reverse complement strand
CCCTAAAAATAAATAAAAAATCACGCTTGACAATCGGTATTATACCATATAAATTCCGATATGTCAACACCTTTAGACATAATTTTTCAAAACAACAGAATTTTTTTAGAATCAAAGAGAATTTTAAAAAACCACTCAGCTTCAAGAACAGCTTTAAACATTAAACATTTTTTGCTCATGCGACCGTGTCTGAGATATATACATATAAAAACAGGATGCTAATGGCGTATGTTGCTGCATGATTATTCTCCACATGATACATTTTCAGAGAAATTGCCCTTAATTATAGTACTTTTTCTACCAATGATCTTTTATAATATTTACTCTTTTATAACGTTTTTTTATTTTTTTCATTATCATTAACAGATGCCCATCTTTCCTAAAGAAATTATCTATTCGCTATAAAGTTGAACACGTTTTTGCAATGTGTGAAATACAAGTTTCTTCTATAACATCAGTAATTTTTCTGATCGCTTTTTATTTTCTCTGAGTATCTATTATGCGTTGTTGCCCTAAAAATAAATAAAAAATCACGCTTGACAATTTGATAATATTCTGCTATAATAAAAACATATCAATCTGATAGGAATCATAGAAAGATAGCGTTGTCAGATATGATATGCGAATTCTGATCTGTCTGAGATACAATTTTTAAGGAGTTGCTTGCAATGAAAACATATCAAACCATTACAGACTTAATCGGTCATACGCCCTTATTGGAACTGACGAACACAGAAAAAGCGGAACAGCTCTCAGCCACGTTGCTTGGAAAATTGGAATATTTCAATCCAGCTGGAAGTGTGAAAGATAGAATTGCAAAAGCAATGATTGACGAAGCAGAAGCAAAAGGTTTATTAAAGCCGGATAGTGTTCTGATTGAACCAACTAGTGGAAATACTGGAATTGGTTTGGCTTCCGTAGCAGCTGCAAGAGGCTATCGGTTAATCATTACCATGCCAGAAACCATGAGCGTAGAACGAAGAAATTTAATGAAAGCCTATGGGGCGGAACTGGTATTAACAGAAGGAACAAAAGGAATGAAGGGTGCCATTGAAAAAGCAGATGAATTGGCTGAACAAATTCCCAACAGCTTTATTCCCTCTCAGTTCACCAACCCAGACAACCCTGCTGCTCATAAAAAAACAACTGGTGTAGAAATTTGGGAAGACACAGATGGCAAAGTGGATATTTTTGTAGCTGGTGTTGGAACAGGCGGAACCATTAGCGGTGTAGGGGCTTACCTAAAAGAACAAAACCCAAACATTAAAATTGTTGCAGTAGAGCCAAAATCTTCTCCTGTATTGTCAAAGGGCTTCGCAGGAGCACACAAAATTCAAGGAATTGGTGCTGGATTCATCCCGAAAACACTTTGTACAGATATTTATGATGAAGTAATTCCTGTAGAAAATGAAGATGCATTTGAGACAGGAAGAAAAATTGCTAGAAATGAAGGCGTATTAGTTGGCATTTCCTCTGGTGCAGCTGTT
>JAUNJC010000225.1:0-313 GCA_030523195.1 Oscillospiraceae bacterium | reverse complement strand
TGCAATTCAATTGGCAAAGCACCCCGAAAATAAAGGAAAAGTGATTGTTGCATTGCTCCCTGATACTGGGGAACGTTATTTATCTACACCTATGTTTATATAAAAATAATTTTATATATTCCCAGAAAAGCAGTTGGAATCAAATGATTTTTCAACTGCTTTTTTCTATTCTAGATGAAAATATCGATTTCTGCATTTTTTAATCTGCCATCTGCATGATACTTGCTTTTTTTCACGACTTGTATTATAATAAAAGAACCATGTTCTTGATAAACCACAACATAATACACTGGAACAAGTCCGGTCATTAAGA
>JAUNJC010000070.1 GCA_030523195.1 Oscillospiraceae bacterium | reverse complement strand
TGAGGAATCTTCTGAAGAATCTTCTGATGACGGTGCTGCTGCAACAGAACTGGGTGCAGTTTCTATGCCGGATACCGGTGATGCACTGACTGTTCTGTGCTGGACAGATACCGACCTGAATGCAATGTTCCCGATCGTGGAAGCTGCATATCCGGATATGGCTGGTAAGATCAAGTATCAGAACGTAGGTTCTAACGGTACAGAAGCAATGGAACAGTATCTGACATACTTCTCTTCTGGTTCTGACGTTGACCTGTATGTTTGTGACGCTGACTGGGTTCTGTCTTATGAAAATAACGACGAATACTCTGCTCCGCTGGAGAACGTTGGTATCACAGAAGATATGTACAGCGATGCTTACAGCTACACAGTAGCAATGGGCAAGGATACCAATGGCGTTCTGAAGGGTGCTTCTTGGCAGGCAGCTGCCGGCGGTTACTGCTACAGAACTGATCTGGCTGAACAGTACCTGGGCGTAAAGACTCCGGAAGAAATGCAGGCTAAGGTTGCTGACTGGGATACATTCTGGGCAACAGCTGCTGAAGTTTACACCGCTTCTGGCAACAAGACTGCTATGGCTGATACACTGGCTGGCGTTTGGAGAGCTTACTCCGCTGGTAACAGATCTACAGCTTGGGTTCAGGATGGCAAAATCACTGCTGACAACGCAAAGGCTTGCCTGGGCGATTTCATCAGCATGGCAAAGACCAACTATGATGCTGGTTACATCGGCACTGTAGATCAGTGGACAGATGACTGGTATGCAATCGGTCAGTCTGACGGTGCAATGGCAGACGCTACAATGGGTTACTTCTATCCGTCTTGGTCTCTGGCAGCAGGCGGTCAGTTGGAATCTTCTGAGGGCGGCGAAGGCGGCTCTACATATGGTCTGTATGCAATCACACAGGGTCCGACCGGCTGGTTCTGGGGCGGTTCTTGGCTGTGCGTACATCCGAACTGCGATAACGGTACTTTCGCTGGTCAGTTCATCAAGGCTATGACTGTTGATGATGCTACCATGAAGGAATACTGTGAAGATCACAGCGACTTTGTAAACAACAAGTCTGTTATGAAGGAAGTTGTAGCAGATGGTTCTCACACCAACCCGCTGTTCAAGGATGGTCAGGATCAGTTCTCTGTTCTGTATGATTCTGCTGATGCAATCACACTGGACGGTATTGCTACACAGTATGACGGCACCATCAACACCAAGTTGCAGGATGCTGTAACGGCTTACTGCAAGGGTGATCTGGCTGACGAGCAGGCATGCTATGACGAGTTCCTCGACACAGTTGCTTCTGCAATCTCTGATATCACTGTTGAATAAGCTGATATAGCCACATTTGACACGATGAAATATAATCGCCTACGGGGTTATTCTATCCCGTAGGCATATATTTATCATTTTTCTTTTACTATCTATTCTTACTATTTTACTTAATTTTTGAGAGGGTGTGTTTTATGGCATCAGCTGCACAAAGAAGAATTAAATCAATCAGCTACGCCAAGTATGGATATATTTTCATTGCACCATTTTTCCTTGTATATGCTTTTTTTCAAATCTGGCCACTGATTAACACCTTTATCTTGAGTGTATACGGAAACGGTGCACAGGGAGATACCTTCGTTGGAATGGAGAATTTCCAGACGCTTCTGTTCGGGGGCGATGACCGTTCAACACGTCGGATTCACGAAGAATTCTTCCGTGACTTTGGAAATACACTGATCCTTTGGGTCGGTAACTTTATTCCGCAGATTCTCTTGTCTCTGTTGCTTGCTGTCTGGTTTACAGATTCTAAGTTACATATTCCGGGACAGGGCTTCTTTAAAGTTGTTATGTATCTGCCGAACATTATCACAGCTGTATCTGTTGCAGCTTTGTTCATGCGTTTCTTCTCAAACTCCAATATGTGTTTGGTCAACGGTTTGATTACATCAGCCGGCGGAAAAGCATATATGTTTGAGGATAGTGCAGTTTGGTCACGAGCCATCGTTATGTTTATCCAGACATGGTTGTGGTTTGGAAACACTATGATTATGATGATGTCTGGTATCTTGGGTATTAACCCGTCTTTGTTTGAAGCAGCTGCAATTGATGGTGCAACCAGTGGTCAGGTGCTTCGCAAGGTTACCCTGCCGCTGTTGCGTCCAATGGTTGTATACACTTTGATCACTTCCATGATCGGTGGTTTGCAGATGTTCGATATTCCGTTCCTCTTCCACACCAAAAAGGAAACGATCAACAAATATCTGGAAACAGCTGCTGTATTCGTTTATAAGAACTTCCGTACCAGTGAAGATAAAGTACAGTATGGTTATGCCGGTGCGGCTTCCATCATCCTCTTTATCATCACAGCACTGCTGGGTATCCTCGTATTCCGCATGAATCGAGATGCAGATGAGGCGCGGAAAAAGAAAGAACGGAAAGAACTTGTAAAGGCTTACAAGAGAGAGCAGAAAATGGCGAAGATGGGAGGAATTGACTAATGGAACAAGTAGGCGTAAAGGATAATTATAGAACCATACAAAACTTGAAGTCTGCTGGATGCTTTATTGTCTGCATTTTGTTGACATTGATCTGTCTGGTTCCGCTTTATATCATGATTGTCAATGCCTGCCGTGGTCATAATGCGATCCTGCAGTCTCCGGTCTCTTTGATTCCGGGCGGCGATTTCATTAAGAATATGAAGAATATTACCACTCAGTCTCCGCAGTGGAATCTGTGGCTTGGTTACCGGAACAGCTTGATCATTGCAGCAGGTTCTACAATTTTAACCGTATTCTTCTCTGCAATGACGGCATATGGCTTGACAGTTTACCAGTTTAAGGTTCGGGATGGTGCTTATACGCTCATTCTGGCTGTTATGATGATTCCGATTCAGGTAACTTCTACCGGTTTCGTACAGTTCATGGTTGGTACACTGGGCTTGGCAGACTCCTTCATTCCGTTGATCGTTCCGGCAATTGCCGCTCCCGCAGTTGTATTCTATATGCGTCAATACATGAAGTCCTCCTTCCCGTTGGACATTGTAGAGGCTGCAAGAATTGACGGATGCAGTGAGTTCAGAACCTTTATTTCCATTGCACTTCCGATGATGAAGCCGGCAATTGCAGTACAGGCAATCTTTGCATTCGTTCAGAACTGGAACAACTACTATACACAGAACATGATTTTGATCTCCAATGACAAGATGATCACCATGCCAATGATGGTACAGAAGGTACTGGGTCAGGATAAGAATATTGACCTTGGTGCACAGTACGCAGCAGTTGCATTGTCTGTTATTCCGATCATTCTCATCTATGTCTGCTTGTCTCGTTTCATCGTTGGTGGCGTTGCCCTCGGCGGTGTTAAGGAATAATCAGATTATAATCTGTATCATAAAGCACTGTGGATTCATTTCACAGTGCTTTTCTTTTTGAAAAGGCACAGAAAAATGCAGCCCGCTTTGGACTGCATTTTTGTTTTATGGATTTGTTGTAATGATTCGTTATGCAAGACCGTGCTGTAACTTTGCAGCATGCAGTGTGTTCTTCATCAGCATGGCAATGGTCATCGGACCAACACCACCCGGAACAGGTGTGATATAGCCTGCCTTTGGTTCTACTGCATCAAAGTCCACATCACCGCAGAGTTTTCCATCTTCCATGCGATTGATACCAACATCAATTACAACTGCCCCTTCTTTTACCATGTCCGCAGTTACAAATTTCGGTTTTCCAATGGCAACTACCAAAATGTCTGCATTGGCACTGATTTCTTTTAGGTTTTTCGTGCGAGAATGGCAAATGGTGACGGTTCCGTTTTTTTGCAGCAGCAGCATTGCCATTGGTTTGCCAACGATATTACTTCTGCCAATTACAACACATTGTTTTCCACAGATATCTACGCCAGTGCTGGCGATGAGTTCCATAATCCCAGCTGGTGTGCAGGGGAGAAAGTCATAGTCTCCAATCATGATCTTTCCGACATTGACTGGATGGAATGCATCCACATCCTTTTGTGGAGAAATTGCATGAATGACAGCTTGTTCATCAATGTGTTCCGGCAGCGGTAATTGTACCAAAATACCGTTGACTTTGTTGTCCTTATTCAGTACGCCGATAAGATCCAACAGCTGCTCTTGTGTGGTATTTTCATTCATACGGTATTCAAACGGGTGAAATCCAACTTCTTCACAAGCATGTTGCTTGTTGCGGACATAGACCTGTGAGGCAGGGTCATTTCCCACAAGAATGACTGCCAGCCCTGGATGAATGCCGTGATTTTCTCGCAGCTCTTCTGTTTCTTTTTTGATTTCGTTTCGTACTTTTACGGATACGATTTTTCCATTGATCAATTTTGCCATGACGGAATATCCTCCTTGTTTATTCGTGATGGGAATCAGAATCCGTTTCAGCAGATGATTTTTTTTCTGCTTGTTTCGGTTCTGTTGCAGATACATCTGTTTCTTCTGTTTGGAAAGATAATGTATCAACAGTTTTTGTTTGGGTCTTTTCTTTTTTTGTTTCATTGTGTTTGCTGTCTATTTCTATCATCATTGCTTTGCAGGCATCTGTATTACAGTAGAGTTGATATTCTTCCCCCATACGCCGTACACGACCGTTGATGACAATGAGCAAAATGACGGAGACTACTACGCAAATGGCAGCAATCATCTGGGAAATACGCATACTGCCAATTACCAGACTATCTACCCGCAGTCCCTCAATAAAGAAGCGTCCAAGTCCGTACCAGCCAATATACATTAAGAAAATCTGGCCATCAAATTTCCTCCATTTTTTTCCACAGATCGCCAACAATACAAAACCAAGCAAACACCAAACAGATTCATATAGAAAACATGGATGTACTGGCGTGGCAGCATCCAATGTTTCACCAAAGTTATGGTAAAAGGTTGTGGTGGGATAAACATCGGAAATCCAGCTTTGAATGCGTCCGCCTGTCATCCCAAAAATAGAATTGGTGTTGCAGCCAAACGCTTCCTGATTGAAAAAGTTGCCCCAGCGGCCGATCCCCTGCCCTAATAGGAAGCCAGCACCGCAGAGATCCAGCAGTGGAAGGAGTCGTACCTTTCGTATTTTTGCAATCAAGCAGCCGACTATCAGTGCACCGATGAGACCGCCATAAATGGCAAGTCCGCCAAGACGCAGGTTGAAAATGCGTTTCCAGTCACCGGCATAGCTGTCCCATTCCAGAATAACATAATATGCTCTTGCCCCTACAATTGCACCAATGATGCCGCCGATAATGGCATCAATTGCCCGGTCTGGATGGACACCATAAGAACGCATGTTGCGAAAGGCATACACCATAGCAAGTAACAATCCACAGGTAATCAGCAGTCCATACCATTGAATATCAATTCCAAAGATGGAAAAAGCAGTGCTGTCAATTTGCAAGTCTATGCCGAGCTTTGGAAATTGAATTTCATTTTCTTCTAACATATTGGTATTTCGGGATTCCGGAGCGGAATCCCGCTCCTTTCTGTTTAATCCTTATTTTTCATAATTGAAAGTGTTGCCTGTTGTGGAAGGAGTTCTTCTTGCAGCCAGCAATTTGCCTCTGTAATCGTCAGACTAGAGAGCAAGTTGACCATATCAAATGGGGTTACATTGCTCATAGCTGCATTGATCATCATATTGGCAACGGATTCTACATTATTGAACTTTCGGATTAGTTTGCCGTAGGCATTTTTCCGACTGTTTTCAAATAGGATTTCATTCAGACCGTTTTTGGCAGCATCGGCAATCGCTTCAAAAATTCGATCCCGTACTGTATGCGGATCGCTGGATTCTCCTTCAAACATGGCAACAAAGAAATCATCGCCATTGAAAATTTCTACAGAGAAAGCTTCATTGATCAACTGATCTTTTAGCATTCCTTGATAAAGTGGGGAAGTAGGATGGGTCAAAACCTGCAAAGTTAACGTTGCAAGCAGCTCTTTTTTCAAGTTTTCAAGACCGGAAGCTGGTTTACATTTATAGCCAAGGATAAACATTGTCGTGCCGATTGGTGCAAACTCCAAGGTTTCTGCTCGTACAATCTCTAATGGTTCGTCTGGGAAGATGCATTCCAGCTGCATATCTTCGCACGGTTTGAGCAGTTTATCTGCCAGTTCCAGCACTTCTTCCACCTTGCAATTTCCGGCAACGGAAAGTACCATATTGTGCAAATTATAGAAGGTGTTGTAGCAGCGGTAGAGCAGTTCCGGTGTAATCTGGGAGATGCTTTCAATGGTGCCGGCGATGTCGATTTTAACGGGATGTTTGTGGAACAAGCCTTGCAGCATGTTGAAAAAGATTCGCCATGCCGGGTCATCGTTGCACATTTTGATTTCCTGTCCGATGATGCCCTGTTCTTTTTGGACACTTTCCACTGTGAAATAAGGAGACTGTACGAAAGAAAGTAGGATTTCTAAGGACTCCTTGTAGTGGGAGGAGCAGCTAAATAAATAACAGGTCTTATCAAAAGAGGTGAATGCGTTGGCATTGGCACCAGTTTTTGCGTAGAGGTCAAACACATCACAGTCTTCATTTTCAAAGAGTTTGTGTTCCAGATAGTGAGCGATACCTTCCGGTACACAGCAGAAGTCTTTTTCCTGTTTGGTTTTAAACTGCGTATTAATGGAACCGTATTTTGTGCCAAATAATGCTTCTGTTGTGCTAAAGCCTTTCATTTCGCTGACATAGATGGAAAGGCCGCTTTTGTGTTTGATATGAGTGTACTGTTCGCCGATTTGCGGACAGATGATGCGTTCGATTTTGGTTTCTGCCATTATGTTACGCCTCCTCTTCCTTGGTATCCATAATATAGACAGTATCCAGCACCAGACTGCGGGCAGCGTTCTGAATTTCTTCTTTGGTGATATCCGTATAACGCTGTAAGGATTCTTCTATTTTGGGATACTCATTCCAATAATAACACCCCTGATACCATGAAAGGTAGGAGGAAGGCGTATCGCCAATGCCATTGAGGGTGTTGTACACACTCATTTTTGCAGATGCTAATTCTGTATCCGTGATATTTCCCTCTTGAATGGCAGTCAACTGCCGCAGGATTTCTGTTTTTGCTTTTTCCAAGTTGTCATGCTCTACGCCGCTGCTGATGATTAGGGTCTGCTTTGCTGCCAGATAAGAACTGGAACAGTAATAGCAGAGACTGAGGGTTTCTCTGACGTTGGTAAAGAGTTTAGAAGAAGGCATTCCCCCAAGAACATAATTCATCAACTGCATGGCATAGCGATTAGAACAATTTGATTTGAAAGCCAGAACCATTTTTGATTGATTGACCGGCAGTGGTTCTATCACGGTTGCCGGTTCTGTTTTGGCAGGACTGGGGGTAAGAAATTGGTAGGTTGGAATCTCATCACGTTTGATTTGTGACAAGGCTTGTAAAAACGTCTCTTTGACACGTGGATTCGATTCCGCACCAACAAAGTAAATTTCTGCTGGTGTATGATGCAGGACATATAAATACGCTTCATAGGTGCTGCGGCTGTCCAACTGTTCCACATCTTCTTTTTTTCCATAACAAGAGAGAGCAGCTGGTTCATTTTGGAAAGCGGTTTCCAGTGCCTGTGCGGTGGCATAAGCACGTTTTTCATTGATTTCTGCCTCAATGGTGTCAAGCAGATCTTTTTGTTTGATTTGAAATTCAAAATCTGTGAAACAGCCGTCTTTGCAGTTGGGCTGAAGCAAAGAGGTTAGAAGAAGATCCAGCATTTCTTGCAGCAGTGATTCCTGATGCAGTGCATATCGGTCGGCAATGGTGCTGATGGTGATACTGGGGGACTGAAAGTCACCGAATTTGGAAACACCAGAAGAAAGGGACATTCCATAAAGGGTATCCATTTTTTCCGCAAGGGCTTCCATAGAAGGATATTTCGCATTGCTGACGGACAGCAGAGAAAAGGCAAGTGCCGTTTTTGCTGCCATATCTTTTTTCATTGGTTGAAAAAATTGAATACGAATAGTATTGGTTTTTAGTTTTGTGTCCAAAATTTCCGAATATCCAATGGAATCGGTCAGTTGGACTCTGCTATAAGAAACAGGCATAATGTCATCCTTTCAGATAGAATGTGATGCCAGAAGAAAGGCATCCATTTTTATTATACCATATTTTTTTATTAATTACCAGAGTTTTTTTCAGTTTTTTCACAAATCATTTTTCTTCTAAAGAGCGAGAGCGGTTGCCTTTCTCATAGAGATATCACATGAATTTTGAACGCCCGTCATGCGGCTGTCATGAAAATATCATATTATCCTATTGATTTTTTTCTGGCTTTGTGATAAAATAAAGCAAATCATTTTACAAAAATCATAGAAAGGGGTAGTATTATGTGGTTTCAAGACCTATGCGATACCTTTTATAAATGTTTTATCAAAGAGGATCGTTATCAGTTATTGATAGATGGAATTGGTGTAACGGTACGGGTTTCGCTTTTAGCAGCGGTCTTTGGATTGCTCATAGGGTTTCTAGTTGCCCTTTGCAATCTCTCCAATAAGAAAGGGCTGCGTTTGATTGGGAAGGTTTATACGGATATTATTCGAGGGACACCGTCTGTCACCCAGTTAATGATTATTTATTTTGTTGTCTTTGCCTCTGTTCACTGGCCAAAGTGGATTATTGCCGCTATTGCATTTGGAATCAATTCAGGTGCTTACGTATCGGAGGTGATTCGAGCCGGCATCCTTTCCGTTGACAAGGGACAGGTGGAAGCAGGGCGTTCTCTTGGCTTGAATGGTCGGCAGACAATGACAAAAATTGTTGTCCCGCAGGCGGTTAAGAATATTTTTCCAGCCCTTTGCAATGAATTCATCACGCTGATCAAGGAGACAGCAATTGTTGGGTATGTTGGTTTGGTCGATATTCAAAAGGCAGGCGATTTTATCAAAACTGCAACCTATGAGGCGTTTATGCCGTTGATTGGAACAGCTGTGATTTATTTTGTCATGATCAAGCTGCTGACGATTTTATTGGGACTGTTGGAAAAACGGCTTAGAAAATCGGAAATCCGATAAGGAGGGGTGACTGTGATTCGGGTAGAAAATTTACATAAGCATTTTGGAAATCTGAAAGTGCTGACTGGAATCAATGAACACATTGAAGAAGGAGAAGTGGTCGTTGTCATTGGTCCGTCTGGTTCTGGAAAAAGTACCTTTCTTCGCTGTTTGAATTTGTTGGAAACACCGACAGAAGGAAAAATTTTTGTAGATGGGAAGCAGATTAATACCCCAAAGGTGGATGTCAATCGCATTCGGCAGAAAATGGGTATGGTGTTTCAGCAGTTTAATCTGTTCCCCCATCTTACGGTGATGGAGAATTTAACACTTGCCCCCGTTCTGCTCAAAAAAATGAATAAAGAGCAGGCAATAGAAAAAGGAAAAGGGTTGCTGAAGCGGGTCGGTCTGGCAGAAAAAGAAAATGCCTATCCCAATCAGCTTTCCGGCGGACAAAAGCAGCGAATTGCGATTGCAAGAGCCTTGGAAATGGAACCAGAAATCATGTTGTTTGATGAACCAACTTCTGCACTGGATCCGGAAATGGTCGGTGAAGTGTTGGATGTTATGAAAGATCTTGCAAAATCTGGCATGACGATGATCGTCGTAACACATGAGATGGGATTTGCAAGGGAAGTGGCAACCAGAGTGCTGTTCATGGATCAGGGTGTTGTTATGGAAAGCGGTACACCAGAAGCCGTATTCAACTATCCGCAGAACGAAAGAACGAAGCAGTTTTTAAGCAAGGTTCTTTAAATGATGCACTTGGAAAGAGGAAAAAATAAGTGATTTGCAGGAAATGTGGACAGGAAATACCAGATGGTTCCACCTTTTGTTTAAAATGTGGAGTGAATCAGAAGAAAAATACAGGCAAAAAGAAAATAATCATGCCGATCCTTGTGATAGCCACAATTATGATTGCTGGAATGGGAATTACCGGAATTTTATTTGGAACACGTGTTTTATGTATCCATGACTGGAAAGAAGCGGATTGTCGGAATCCTCAGGTATGCACAATATGTGGAAAGACAAAAGGAGAGGCACTGGGGCATACATATTCCGAATTAACTTGTACAGAAGATTCTGCTTGTATTCGATGCGGTGTCGTCAAGGAAAAGGCAGCTGGTCATAAATGGACAGAGGCAACTTGTACAGAAGATGCCGTTTGTACGGTTTGCGGAGAAGTTGGAGAAAAGGCAACAGGACATGCATGGAAAGAAGCAAGCTGTCTGGCACCAAAAACGTGTTCTGTATGCGGCAAGACGGAAGGCAAAAAAGCAGACCATCAATGGAAAGATGCAACCTGTACAGAACCCAAAACGTGTATTTTTTGTGGAGAAACCAATGGGGAGACACTGGGTCATGACTGGATTCCAGCTACTGATACTGCTCCAAAGACATGCAGTCGGTGTGGCGAAACCAGTGGAGAAAAGTTGGAAAAGGCAACCTATACTGTCAGCTTTCGTGTTTATGATTTGGCAAATCAGCTTGGCATCCAAACGGCTGCACATGAAATCCTTGTAGTTAACAGTGTGCATGCGGATAATGGAACTGCAACAGTAGAAGGCACTTCCATGTGGGGGACTGTGGCAGCGGAAACAATTAAAGTGACCGGATGTACAGAAGGGTCTGTAACTATATCTGGCACGATTATGACACTTGCACAGGATGCTTCACAACAAGGACCGTTTTCATTTCAAGCTACGGGATATGCCGGCTAAAAGAAGACGGTTGGGAGAATAAAAATATTTTTTTATAAAAGGAGAAGATATTATGAAAAAGCTTACGAAAATTGTATCATTGGTGTTGGCATCTGTGATGATGTTGGCAGTTCTGGTCGCTTGTGGGGAAAAGGCAGATAACAGTACCATTACCTTTGGTACGAATGCAGAATTTCCGCCGTTTGAATATGTGACTGCTAAGGGTGTCATTGGAGAATTTGATGGTATTGATATGGCAATTGCAAAGGCAATTGGCGAGGACAATGCCTGCGAAGTCAACATTGAAAACATGGAATTTGACTCTCTGCTGCTGGCATTGGAGAATGGACAGGTGGACGCTGTGATTGCTGGTATGACGATCACCGATGAAAAGAAAGAAGCGGTTGAATTTTCTACCCCATACTATACTGCAAAGCAGGTTATGATTGTGAAGGAAGATTCTGATATTCAGAAGGCATCTGATATGGCAGATAAGAAAATTGTAGTATTACAGGGCTTTACGGGTGAAACTTGCGTCAATGAGATGGGCTATGCGTATCAATCCTTTAAGAAGGGTACAGAAGCGATTATGGAATTGACAAATGGGAAGTGTGATGTCGTTGTCATTGATTCCGCAACCGCAGAAAAGTATGTGGAGGATAATGAAGGGCTGAAGATTGTAGAAGATAATGATGCATTTGCAGCAGAGGAATATGGCATTGCCGTAAAGAAGGGAAATACAGAACTGTTGAATAAAATCAATGCATCTTTGGATAAGATGTTGGAAGATGGTACGATTTCCGAACTTTCTGCAAAATATGCAGAGAGCAGCGATGCGGAATAATTGTATGTGACAGAAAAAGGAATAAGGCGTTTCAGGCTGGCAGGAAATCTGTCAGCCTGATTTTTTTGTATTTAGAAAACCCCCGGCTAGGCCGGGGGTTCAAAAAAGCTT
>JAUNJC010000069.1:9152-11708 GCA_030523195.1 Oscillospiraceae bacterium | reverse complement strand
AGTCTATGACTGCCTGCCAGATTCTATCAAGTATGCTACCTGCAATGCTGACATCTCAGAAGAGTCCTTACGAAACGGAGATGGCGAAGCCCTTTCTGATCAGCTTTCCATTTTGGAAGAAATCCGTCAGTTTTTGGCAGACAATGCCTCCTACAGCACCTCACCAGGGAAAACACCCGGTTCAAGAGACTTTGTTAATTATTTTCTAATGGAAAATCATCAAGGCTATTGCACACACTTTGCTACTGCTGGTGTTCTCCTCGCACGCTATGCTGGCATTCCAGCTCGGTATTGTGAAGGCTATGTTGCAACACCAACCGATTTTGAAAAAGCGGTCAAGAAAAAAGACGGCTATGAAATCGAATTGACCGATGCACGGGCACATGCATGGTGTGAATTTTATGTAACAGGTTATGGATGGATTCCATTTGAATTTACGCCTGGTTATTATGGCGGTGCAGAACCACCAGAACCAGAACAAATTGCCACAACAACTACTGTACAAACAGAACTAGTCACAACACTTCAAACTACGGTACAAACGATTCCTCAAACTACAGCAACAGTACAGACAACGTTCCACTACTCCGGCACAGATCCCAATGCAGTCGGCGGACAGAGTAGCCATCCTGCCTCTAAGACTTCGGTTGGCAGTATCATTCTAAAAGTTTTTTTCCTTTTGATACTCCTTGCAGTTATCATCGCTGCCCCTTTCCTGATCCGCATATGGATTTTGCGAAAACGAATGGAACAGTTCCAATCTACTGAATGTGCAAAAGCCATATTGTCCATGTATACCTATTGGGAACAACTGCTTGCATTTGTAGGCATTTCAGCAGGCAATCAACCCATTCTCACCTTTGCCCAGTTTGCTGCACAACAGCTTTCCGAAAAGCATCTGCCAGCCACCCATACAGAAACATTTTGTCTGCTGGTTTCCGCTGTGGATATGGGGGGAAAAACACCATCTGAAGAAGAACGCACTATGGCACTTCACATGTTACAGCAGCTTGCTGATGCCATCTATCAAACAAGCACCATGCCACAAAAGCTGTACATGAAGTATATCAAACATTTTATTTAAGAAAAGGGGTCTTTCTCATGTCAAATGATACAATAAAACAAAAATCATCCTCTAACAAAAAGCTGCTAGGAATACTACAATTTATCATGCCGCTGCTACTGATTGCACTCGGCATTCTGCTGATTCGACGTCGAGATATTTTAAACAATGTCTTTATGACGATTGGTATTTTCATTGCACTGATTGGATTAATTTGCACAGTCGTTTACTTTGCAACTAAGCAATATGAAAAAAAGCCATCTTATCTTGCCTCTGGAATTGGCATGCTGCTCATTGGTGGAATCATTATTATCATTCCATTTCTAGCAGATACCTTTATTCCATTCTGCATCGGACTGTTTATTCTGATCAGCGGTATTAGCGGACTGATGGACGCTTTACAGCTAAAAAAAATCAGCACAAACTGGCAAATTCCGCTTTCCTTTTCTGTTCTCATCACACTGATGGGGATTGCCGTTCTGATTTGCACTTTCCATCTATCTGGTGTGGTCTGGATTGTTATCGGTGTAATACTGATTATCAGTGGATTGATGCGATTGGTCAATGCAATTATTTCCACTAGAACAAAGAAAAAACATTATACTGTTATAATAGAGGGCGATGCAAAAGAAGTAGAATAATAGAGTTTATCTATTACATTGCTGACAATTGCGTAAAATCTAATTTTATCAAATGCGCATTTTGCATAACAACAAGATATAAAAACAAAACCGGCATCCTTTTTATAGGATGCCGGTTTTGTTCAAAAGCATATAAATATTTATTTGGAAACAGTAAATTTCTGATAGGAAACGATCTTATTTTGATAACTGCCGTTTGTCGCAACAACACCATAATAATAGGTATCTGCTGACAACAAATTGAAATTCACATATGCATCTAACTGACTAATATCGTAACTCTTTGCACGTGGAGCAACGGTTTTACCAGTAATCAAGTTTCCAGAAGAACTGAAGACACCCACAGTCAAGCTGGTAATATTTGAAGATGCCGATTTAACAGTACCACGGATACTAACTGCTTTCCCTACCTTAATATTCGGAATCGTTTTACCGCCAGAAAGTGTTATGATATCTGCCTGATTTTGAGAAGTTCCCTTTGCTGTTACCTGAAATGCCTGATCGGTCAAAATTGCATTGGTCTGTGTTCCATTTGATACAATAACACGATAAGTGTAATTGCCAGCTGTTAACAGATTAAAGTTGACATATGCATCCAAATTTCGCAAATCATAGGACTTTGCATTTGGTATAACAGTCTTGCCTGTAATTAGGTTACCAGAAGAGGAATAAACGCCAACGGTCAACTTTGTAATATTGGATCCTGTAGATTTCACAGTTCCCTTTACCACAACAGCACTACCTTCTGCAATATTCGATACACTCGTACCACCTGTAATGCTGATCTTATCCGATACTGTACTGCTGCCATCTGATACTGTGAACTTCTGATTGACCAACGTATCATTGGTA
>JAUNJC010000069.1:0-9052 GCA_030523195.1 Oscillospiraceae bacterium | reverse complement strand
TAATCAAATTGCCTGAAGCTGAGTAAACACCTACTGTCAATTTTGTGATATTCGAGGACTTTGACTGTACCACACCGCCGATGGAAACCACATTGCCTGTTTTAATATTCGGAATCGTAGTCCCACCCGTAATGCTCATTGTATCAGATGTTGTACTGCTGCCATCTGATACTGTGAACTTCTGATTGACCAACGTATCATTGGTATACGAAGCATTTGTAGCAATGACCTTGTAATAATAAGTACCGGCTGTCAAATCTCCAAAGCTAACATAGTAATCCAGATTTGCAACATTATAAGACATTGCATTCGGTGCAATCGTTCTTCCTGTAATCAAATTGCCTGAAGCTGAGTAAACACCTACTGTCAATTTTGTGATATTCGAAGACTTTGACTGTACCACACCGCCGATGGAAACCACATTACCTGTTTTAATATTTGGAATTGTAGTCCCACCCGTAATGCTCATTGTATCAGATGTTGTACTGCTGCCATTCGATACCGTGAATTTCTGGTTGACCAACGTATTATTAGTATATGTACCATTGGTAGCAATCACCTTATAATAATAGGTTCCAACACTTAAACTGCTAAAGCTAACATAAGCATCCAAATTCGCAATATTATATGTTTGGGAATTTGGAACCACTGTTCTGCCTGTAATCGGAGTGCCACTTTCATTGAAAACACCAATTGTTAACTTTGTTATATTTGAAGATTGTGAAGTTACAATGCCACCAATCGAAACTGGTTTTCCCACTATGATATTTGAAATAGTCGTTCCATCGACCACACGAATGGTATCTGATACGGTACCACCGCCATTGTTGGTCATCGTAAATTTCTGGTTGACTACTGCATAATTTGTGTGTGTACCATTGCTAACCAAAACTTTATAGTGATAGGTACCAGCATTCAAATTGCCAAAATTGACATAATAATCCAGATTTTCAATACGATAGGATTTTGCATTCGGATAAGCAGACCGTCCCGTTACTAAATTGTTATTCTGGTCATACACACCTGCTGTAATCTTGGTTATATTAGAATCGGATTGTACCGTTCCCCCAATGGAAACCGCTTTACCAACAGGAATACTGGTTGGAATCGTCGTACCATTTACAATGGAAATGGAATCTTCTATAGAAACCTGTACCGATTTGCTTACAGTAAAGTTCTGATTCACAACAATATAATTGGTATTACTGGTATTTGTCGCAATGACTTTGTAATAATATTTCCCCGGGGATAGGCTTCCAAACTGCACATAGCTATCCAGATTTCGGATATCATAACTCTGCGAATACGGTCGAACTGTCTTACCAGTCAACTGGTTTCCTTCCTGATCAAATACCCCAACCGTCAACTTTGTGATTTGTGTCGCTGCTGATGTTATCACACCTGTTAAACGCACGAACTGCCCCACAGTAATATCGGGAACGGTAACGCCTCCAGTAATGCTAATATCATCTGCCGATACCCCAAGCTGAGGCGAACTGTCTGATACAACAAAGCTTTGGTTCAAAACTGTATAGTCTTCATACGTCGCATTGCTGACAGTGACACGATAGTAATAGGTGCCTGTTGATAGCGACTCAAACTGCATTTCGTTATCCAATGTATGCAGATCATATTCTACTTGATTAGGAGAAACAGTTTTTCCGGTTATCTGTTTTCCAGATGTGTTGTAGATGCCAACAGTCAGCATCGTAATTTTAGAAAAATCCGACTTTACAATACCGCTAATGGAAACAGCAGTGCCTTTTGTAATATTTGGAATTGTATGATTGGAAGTGATGCTGAGAAAATCCGATGGTGCGACTTCAACGGGAAGTTCCTCTGGTACAGAAACAATAGAAGGCGTCAACGCCTCCACAGCATCATTCTGTAAAGCTTCTGACTCCGCAACAATCGATGCCGCCATACACGGAGTCGCTGCAATTTCCTGTACCGAGAGGAGTGCTAAAAATACACTGACAAATACTTTTACTTGATTGTGGTTCTTCATAATCATCCACCCTTTCAACAAAAATTAGAAAGCAATGATTGTTGTCTCTGCAGATTCTTTTTTTCTATTGCAGATGATGCTGCCATACAGCAGTCGTGTTATTTCTGTTCCGATTTTAAAAAACAAGAACGTCCCAACAAAGCAAGGACATTTTTCCCCATTTCTTCATCAAATGAAACAGATATTTTTCTGTTAGATGTCTATATTATAACACATTTTTATTTATCTGTCAAGGTAACGGCGGTACTTTCTTGTTGTCTATCTTTGAATATTTTTCGTAAATTTCTAAAAAATAGAAAAATATAAAACAAATTCTATTTATTTTATATTCCATGATATCCAAACTTCGTTTTTTCCCAAAACATTTTAATTTTTTCCACAGAAAAAACAAAAATCGCTTGACAAACCACGCACTCTATGTTAAACTACAAAACGGAACATAAAACATAGGATGTGAGAAATTTGGAAAAGGCAAAAAACAAATGGATTTCCTTTCTGGCAGACGGTATTCTATCCGGGATAATGTTAGGTATTGGTGGAATGGTCAGTCTTTCCAGTGAAAACCGCTTCTTAGGTGCATTTCTCTTCTCATTGGGTCTATTCTGTATTGTACAATTTCAATATGGACTGTTCACCGGAAAAGTTGGCTACATTGTCAATCGGGATTTACCCTATATAGCAGAAACTGTTGTTACTCTGCTTGGAAATGCACTCGGAACATTTATCGCAGCTATCCTGCTGCGACAGGTGCGTTTCTTTACAACAGCGGTCAGTACCCTGGATGTGACAATTGCCGAACGTGTGCAAACAACGGTATCGGGAAAGCTAAACGATCATCCGCTAAGTATCTTCCTGCTAGCAGTATTCTGCGGCATGCTGATGTTTACCGCAGTAGAAGGAAACCGAAAATGCCGTGCGGAACAGAATTTTACAGGTGCATTGTTTGTAGTTGTGATGCCAGTAATGGTTTTCATCATCTGCGGATTCAATCACTGCATTGCAGATTTATTTTATTATTTCTTTGCAGGCTGTCCACAACCTGCAAAAGCTGTAATTTATTTTGCACTGGCAATTACCGGAAACGCAGTAGGCGGTATGGTCATTCCGCTGTTAAAAAAACTGTCGAACAATCCATTGTAAGAGGAAACAACCATTCAAAAAGCGTGCTGTCCACATGCGGCAGCACGCTTTTTCTATCTATTTCACAAGTTATATCAGAAAACTGTTTCCATGCTCTGTTGACAACCTTTCTAAAATTCGCTATAATAACAAGTAGTATTTTCCCTATTCAAATGGAAAGAGAGGACTTTTTATGAATACCATCTTTACTGTACCAGAACTAAAAGAAAATTTTCACGTTCTTCTCCGTTTGTTAGAACAGCTGCAAACGGAAAATGACTACCTGCGGGACGCTTTCGAGCAGCTCTCTAAAATCCCCAATAACGCCATTCCCGGTGACATCGCAAATCAGGCAAAGGCAATTGCTGTTTCTGATCTTGCCAAAAGTCGGGAGAAAACCAATCAGAAATTACTGGAAACTTATCAGAAACTGTATGACGATATGCGTCCGCTGCTGTTTCAGGAATAACTACACAGATCTTTAAAAAAATTTATCATAACGGAGGCAGCTATGGCATCAGAAACGCTGCAAACAGCCATTCAATATACTTATTCTCTCTGTCAAACCTATGAGAAA
Source organism: Oscillospiraceae bacterium (assembly GCA_030523195.1). Taxonomy (GTDB): domain Bacteria; phylum Bacillota; class Clostridia; order Oscillospirales; family Ruminococcaceae; genus Ruminococcus_C. The sequence continues at coordinate 5,348 of JAUNJC010000069.1, read as the reverse complement.
AACGGAGAACGCATTCTTGGCAATGCACAGCCCCTTTCGGAATTTGCTGGATTTGCCTATTGTAAATATTTACTTTATCTTGCCAATTTGGACAACCAACTGCAAGAATCAGAAGTGACCTATCTCAACCAAATGTTAGGATATCGTATGACACTGCCACAGCTGCAAACATTCTGCCGACAGCATTTGTTTACTGCCGAACGGGTACAGGAAACCCTGCGAAATTTATTGGACTTGTTTTTACGTGCGGATTTACGGGAACAAGGGAACAGCAGTGTGTCACTCTTCCTTCTAAATCTGCTAAACCTGATGGGACTTTCGTTTACAGCAGACACCAATCAAACTGGCGAACGACAAGCATCTGCGATTGCTTCTCTTCTTCTGCCGCTGCGAATTTATCGGAACCGAAAGCTACAAGACTGGCACAGCCTTGCAAAAGACAAACCATCTGTCGTTCCGACTGGCTGGAAACCAGCTGCTCCAGCTACGGTGCAAACTACCGCACAAGAAGAACCGATACCAGAAACAAAAGCACCGGAAATCCGTCCGCTTTCCGTCTGTATGGAAGAATTGGACAGCCTAACAGGATTACAGCAGGTTAAAGAAACTCTCAGCAGTTTGATCAATCTGGTACGACTGCGGCAGCTACGGCAGGAACGTGGCTTGCCGCCACTGCAAGTATCGCTGCACATGGTCTTCTCCGGAAACCCCGGCACGGGAAAAACGACCGTTGCACGGTTGCTCTCAGAAATTTACGCCGGATTGGGTGTCCTCTCGAAAGGTCATCTGGTGGAAACAGATCGTGCCGGACTGGTCAGCGGTTATGTAGGGCAGACAGCAATCCGTACCAAAAAAGTCATCCAACAGGCATTAGGCGGCGTGTTATTTATTGACGAAGCATATACCTTGACTGCCGCTTCCGGCAGCAATGATTTTGGAATGGAAGCTGTCAATACCTTATTAAAGGAAATGGAAGACCATCGAGATGATCTAGTGATCATTGTAGCTGGTTATCCGGCAGAGATGGAACAGTTTTTAGATTCCAACCCAGGGTTGCGTTCTCGGTTCCGAAAGGTGATTTTTTTCGCAGATTATACACCAGAAGAGTTGCTAACAATTTTTCAGCACATTTGCGAAAAGAGTGCGTTGCAGCCCACCGCAGAGGCAAATTTTTATGTGCTCCAATATTTCCAGACACGCTGTGCGGAAAAATCAAAATCCTTCGCAAATGGAAGAGAGGTACGAAACTTTTTTGATACCGCTCTAACCCGACAGGCAAACCGCCTTGCAAAATGCAAAGAAATTACAACCGAAATGCTCACCACGCTGACACTGGAGGATGTGAGAGTTTCATCACACTAACATTTTTTTCCTTTCAACAAAGACAGCCCCTGAAAAGGGGCTGTCTGCTTTTAAAAATGTGATCAGAAATTTTTCATCGCAATGTGATAATTTCCATCTCCATCTATTGCCAACTGTAATGTTCGCAGATAGCGGTCATAGAAATTTTTCTGTTCTGTTTCACTCGCTTGAATCCGACAGTTCCGATAAACTGTCTCCAACAAAGTATGTGCATTCAAAGACAATGCATGTTCCAACTCTTCCTTTAATGCTTCTTGCAAAGCGTAGTTCTTTAATTCTGTAATATTGCCAGAACAAAAATCATCAATGGAACAATAGAAAATACCACTCTTCTCCAACGCCTCCTTGATATCCTTTCCACACTTACTATATTCAATCATGACCAGAAACTCTGCCTGCGGCAAGGAAGAAATCAATCCCCAGAAGTCAGAATCACTTGATACCAAAATAAAGGAACGAATATCATTGGCATAAAATTCCTTACATGCTCCAGCAGTCATTTTGATATCTACCAGTGATTTATAATCATTTACTCGCTCCACTTCCACATGTTCTACTTCAATATTAGTAAAATGAGAGAGAAATGACCATGCATGTGTGGTATGTATATCATCAAATAAAATGATCTTCTTAACCTTTTGCAGTTCCTCCTGATTCAAATTTTTTAAGGTGGCATAGAGTTTATATACATCGGAATTTTCACAATCTACAATGATGGTAGTCTGTTCTCCTCGTTCAATGAAGTCATAAATTGTTGTCTTGGTATTTTCACCAGCATCCAGCACTTTTTCATTTTCTGCAAAATAGTCGCCGTTCATATCATATAAGATACTAACAAATTTCTGGTCATTGAACAGCATATTGCCACAGTCCTTCGGCTGCCAATAAATATACGCTTGATATGGATAATATTCCATATTTCCCATATACTTTGCGAATTCTGATTTTGCAATATCTGCTTTTTTATTCTTGGGCATGAGAAATAAACTTCGCAGATATTCCCACTTCAGCCAATCAGGGAACAATTCTTTACACGCATCAATGTGTTCTTGAATTAAATTGTTGAAATGTTCCATATAAAGGGAAGAACGAAAATTCACCTGTATGACTGGAATCCCCCACTTTTCTAGCTGTATAATATCATTCTTATCAAAAAATTCAATATTTTTTAAATTTTTTAATTCAAAGCGAAGCATATCATCCACTTTTTTAAATTTGTGCAGCAATGTCATCCGAAGCTTACAGAGACTGCGAATCATACGAGCTGGCTGATGCGCATTCATTTCCTGTAAAAAGCCTGGTCGCTCTGTTTCAAACTGATTGTAGAGAATTGTTTTTTTCACGCCGATTAAATAAGCAACTTTTGAAACAATATCTTTTGTGTTGCTTCGTTCCATAAAAAATCCATTCCTTTCTGTTTTAGATTTTGATTTTTATACTCTTGCACAATCTTACCCCGATGCACTCTTTATTATATCACGTTTTTTGGTGATTGTCGATTATTTTTAAAAAAATAAAATGCAATATTTACAAAATAAATTGACTTTTTTCGTTTTTTATGGTAATATAAAAGAAATGTGCAGATTGCACATGGACATGGAAACCATTTCTTTCGCTTTATTCAACGAAACGAAATTTCCTGAGATCGGCGAATGAAGGATTCCAAAAAATAAAAAAGGAGAATGTTACACTATGACAACTGCAATTACCCTTGCGATGCTGATTGTATACATTGCCATTATGATGGGCATTGGTGTATACACAGCAAGCAAAATGAAATCCGTCAATGACTTTGTGCTTGGCGGTCGCAGCGTTGGCTCTTGGCTAACTGCTTTTGCCTATGGCACCTCGTACTTTTCCGCTGTAGTATTTATCGGCTATGCCGGACAGTTCGGCTGGAACTACGGCGTTTCTGCCACATGGATCGGCATTGGAAATGCTGTACTGGGCAGTGCACTGGCATGGCTGGTGCTGGGACGTCGTACCCGTCTGATGAGCAACCATTTACAGGCAAAGACCATGCCGGAATTTTTTGGCATTCGCTTTCAGTCCACCAGCTTAAAGATTGCTGCTGCTCTGATCGTATTCATCTTTTTGATTCCTTATACTGCTTCCGTTTATAATGGACTGTCCCGTCTGTTCAATATGGCATTTCAGCTGGAATCAGAAGCTTCTTATCGTATTATCATCATTGCAATGGCAATTATCACTGCCATCTATGTGATTCTGGGTGGTTATGCTGCAACAGCTCTGAATGACTTCATTCAGGGGATCGTGATGCTGATTGGCATTGCAGCCGTTGTTCTCTGCACTTTACAGAATCAGGGCGGTTTTTCTGCTGCCATACAGAAAATGGGCGATATCGAACAGGGACAGTATGCGACTCTGTTTGGACCTGACCCACTGAATCTGCTCGGTGTTGTAATTCTGACATCTCTGGGTACTTGGGGACTGCCGCAAATGGTACATAAATTTTATGCCATTAAAAGTGCGGACGGTATTCGAAAAGGTGCAATTATTTCTACTGTTTTTGCATTGGTAGTAGCTGGCGGTTCTTATTTTCTGGGCGGCTTTAACCGGTTGTTCTGCACACTGGACGCTAATGATACCACAAAAACTGCAATTGCAACACTCTCCAATGGGAAGCCGGAATTTGATGCGATGATTCCAGCCGTTTTACAGTCTGCTTTACCAGATTTACTGATTGGTCTGGTGGTGGTGTTGGTGTTGTCTGCCTCCATGTCCACGCTATCCTCTCTGGTATTGACTTCCAGTTCTACCATGACGATTGACTTTATTCGTCCACGGATGAAACAGAAGAGCGAGAAAAAAGAAGTCGTTCTGATGCGAATTTTAATCGCTGCCTTTTTAATTGTTTCCGTCCTGATTGCGTTTAATAAAAATGCTTCTATTTCCACTCTGATGTCCTACTCTTGGGGCGCACTGGCCGGAGCATTCTTAGGGCCGTTTATCTTCGGATTGTATAGTAAAAAAACTACCATTCCTGCTGTCTGGACAAGTTTTCTTCTGGGCGTCGGCGGTACAGTTGCCCATATGATTTTATTTGGCTTTGGCTGGTTCCCCTCCCTGACGAAGGCAGCTGCTGCTTTGCCACTGAATTTGGCTTCACCAATTAACATCGGTGCTATTCTGATGATTTTATCTTTGATTGTAGTACCGGTTGTCAGTGCCTTTACAAAGGTAAAAGACAGTAACGCTGTAGAAGCAGCATTTACCTGCTATCAAAAATAAAAAGTCTTTGTCCTCGGCATATCCTCATAATGTTAAAACGTCTTCCCTGTCCACACAAAACAGGAAAGACGTTTTTTATTTTCTTATCCTCTTTTCTTTTTATGAAACCGCTGTATCAGAACACCAAGTCCTGCAACCACTGCCATAATCCCTGCCACAAGGGCTACCATCTTCCAGTTCCCTGTCCAGAGACTGCTCCCCATCTTCACAGTCAGTGCCATTGCCGGCAGCCTGGCAATGGTAGTCAGAAAAAACAATGGCAGCGGTGGAATGGTCTTATTAAATGCCACAATATATGTTAATACATCTTTCGGCAATCCCGGACATAAAAATAATAAAAATACAATTCGCTCCATTTTTCTGCGGTTCTGCAAAAATGAAAATCGTTTCAGATGTTCCTCTTTGACAAACAACTCTAACAACGGTCTGCCAATCCATTGCACTAAATAATACACTAGTGCGGTTCCTAAAAAAGAACCTGCCAAACTGAGCAGAATTCCCGGAATTGTCCCAAATACCGCTCCCCCAATCATTGGCACTGGTCCACCTGGAATGAATGCCACAACAATTTGTATCACCTGCAGCAACACAAATAACAACGGCGCAAAAATGCCAAATGACTGAATTTTTTCAATGATTTGTTCTTTTCCACCCTCCTGCAACATTAATTTGCCGATTGGAATCATTAAAATACTAATAGTTGATAAATTAAATACTTGCCCTAAAGAAGGAAT
>JAUNJC010000068.1 GCA_030523195.1 Oscillospiraceae bacterium | reverse complement strand
AAGGATTTTTAGATGCCATCGGAAAGATGGAAGATTATCAGATTATTTTGAATGCATCAGGATGGTTAGAAAAAGGAGTTCTGACAGAAGAGGATCTGACAGAAATTGATGCTGCAATTACAGCATATGAGCCAGAGGACACAGTATCAACAGAATCTATCGCATAATAAAATAAGATGATCTGAGAAGCTAGTATCATCTCTCGTTCAAAACAGCGGTTGTAAAAAATTACAACCGCTGTTTTCATGGTTCATATTTTCCTTTTTGGAAATAAATCAGGAAAGTTTTTCTGTAAGTAGAGATAACCCATTCGCATAGAAAGCACTGCTACCAATAATAAAATTAAACCCGTTGCAATCACCCAGTTCAACACAGTTCCCTTTGCATTATTCATTTGCTGATAAGGAATACTAAACAGCAAAATATAATCATCATATGTCTGATAACGAATCAAATGACGCTGATGCTGCTGCATCAAATCAAATTTTCCTTTTTTGGCAGAAAATAATCTCATGTCATATTCACTATACGTATCGCATCGCTCTGGCTGTGTATGACTAACATACTTTCCTGTTTCGGCATCAATAATAGCTGAAATGCCGGTATCATAAAATGGCATATCCACTACAATTGTAGAAACATCCATCTCCTGTGATTGTGCCAACATGGATTCTGCTGGATACTGCACCTGTACCAACCCTTTCCCTGTTCCAAGAGCAGAGGCGGCAATAATCGTTGGTGCATCATTCTGCATGGTAAACAGCACATCTGTAAAAACTGGATCTGTTGCATGAGATAAAAAAGGAGATTGCAAACGTTTCCCAGTACTGGAAAAATCCGTACTAGCAATCAGAAGCCCTGTTTCATTAGAAATACTAATTTGTTCTGCCTCAATGACAACACGCAGTTCTTCTAATATTGTTTCATTTTCTGATAAGTCCGTCTGCTCTTCCAACAGCATAGCAACTACTCTTGTTTTAGAAGCGTATTCATTCCGCAAATTTTCCATCAAAGAGGCGGTCTCTTCTGCATCCCGATCTAACCGCACCTTTGCAGCATCCATATTTACATCTACTTGCTGAATCACACGATTCTGATCCAATACTCGCACACTGTATCCAGCAGCAAAACACAGAACAATAACCGCTGCCAGCATACAAATAAATACAAACCGATACGTATGCAGAAGTTGTTTTTTCATAAGCCGTCCTTTCTGCGGATACAAGCTCAGTCAGATTACGACAGAACTGAAAATTTCATCATTCTTATTATTTTTATTATACCACATTTTTTCCTTTTTGTCTACGATTGCAAAAAATATTTGCAAAAAGCGGCAGTCAAACATCCCTGTTCAACCGCCGCCATTCTATAAATATTTTGCTATTTACTTTTTCGCCTTCAATTCTTCCAATGCATCCTTGCGAGAAAGACTGATTTTCCCATCTTTGATTTCCATGACCTTTACAACAATTTCATCGCCAATCGAAACAACATCTTCCACATTCTCTACTCTGCTGTGATCCAACTTAGAAACATGCACCAAACCATCTTTCCCCGGTGCAATTTCTACAAATGCACCAAATGGTTTGATGGAAACCACTTTCCCCTTATAGATTGCTCCTACTTCTGGATCATGTGCAATGGTATGAATGATTTGCAGTGCTTTCTGGCAATTCTCCAACTTCATGCCACTTACAAATACACTGCCATCTTCGTTGATATCAATTTTGACATCACACTCTGCGGTAATCTTCTGAATCACCTTACCACCCTGACCGATAACTTCCCGAATTTTATCCACTGGAATCGTTGTCTGGAACATTTTCGGTGCATATTCATTCACAGTCTTTCGTGGTTCTGGAATAGCCTTGAGCATAATTTCATCCAGAATATATAGTCTTGCTTTTCTGGTCTTTTCAAATGCTTCTGCAATGATTGCTGGTGTCAGACCATCTACCTTGATATCCACCTGAATGGCAGTGATTCCCTTATGTGTACCACCTACCTTAAAGTCCATATCACCAAAGAAGTCTTCCAACCCCTGAATATCAACCATTGTCATAAATTCATCACTGTCCGGTTTGGTAATCAAACCACAAGAAATACCAGCAACCGGTGCCTTCAGCGGAACCCCTGCATCCATCAATGCCAATGTGGAACCACAGATAGAACCCTGTGAGGTCGAACCATTGGAGGAAAGCACCTCAGAAACCAAACGCATTGCATATGGAAATTCTTCTACAGGCGGCAATACCGGCACCAATGCCTTTTCTGCCAGTGCACCGTGACCAATTTCACGCCGTCCCGGTCCCCTGCTCGGTTTCGTTTCCCCAACAGAATAAGATGGGAAATTATACTGATGCATATACCGCTTAGAAGTTTCCTCATCCAAACCATCAATTTTCTGGCTGTCACTGAGTGGTCCCAACGTTGCAATGGTCAAAACCTGTGTCTGTCCTCTGGTAAACAAGCCACTGCCGTGTACACGTGGCAATACTCCCACTTCCGCAGCCAACGGACGAATCTCATCAATGCCTCTGCCATCTACTCGCTTGCCCTCATAGAGCCAATTCCGGACAATCTTCTTTTGCAATTTATACAGACATTCATCCAGCATAGCACCCTGTTCTGGATATTCTGTATCATACTTTTCGTGTACAGCATCAATAATCGGCTGCAACCGTGCATCTCTCTCATTTTTATCGTTGGTATCCAGTGCATACTTCACCTGTTCCCCAACCATTGCCTCAACCGCATCAAACAAATCATGATCAATTTCCATGGACTGAAATGCAAACTTCGGCTTACCGATTTCATTCCGAATATCATTGACAAATGCAACCATTTTCTTGATTTCTTCATGCCCTGTCAGAATAGCATCCAACATCTGCTGTTCCGGCACTTCATTGGCACCAGCTTCAATCATAACGATCTTTTCCATCGTGCCTGCAACTGTCAGATGCAAATCATTGTGTGCTCTCTGCTCCAGCGTTGGATTCAACACAATTTCTCCATCTACCAGACCTACGCTAATGCCGGCAATCGGTCCATTCCACGGAATATCAGAAATCGAAATTGCAATGGAAGTTGCCAGCATACCCGTGATTTCCGGTGAGCAATCCGGATCAACTGCCAGTACAGTCATGACAACAGAAACGTCATTCCGCATATCCTTTGGGAACAGCGGACGAATCGGACGATCCACCATACGAGAAGTCAAGATTGCCTTTTCGGATGGCTTACCTTCTCTCTTCGTAAAAGAACCCGGGATTCTGCCAACTGCATACATCCGTTCTTCATAATCCACAGAAAGCGGGAAAAAGTCCACACCTTCTCTCGGCTTTGCACTGGCGGTTACGTTTGCCATTACAACTGTTTCCCCGTAACGCACCCAGCAGGAACCATTGGACAATTCACAGGTCTTTCCCGTCTCTACTACGAGCGGTCTGCCTGCAAACGTTGTTTCAAACTTTCTATACTTTTCAAACATCTGCCTTTTCCTTTCTGTAATCTTTGGCAGCAGGTTTAGCAAGTAATCCTGTATCTGCCGTGCCCCCCTGTAAGGGAAAACAGATACACGATTGATTGCTAAACAAACCGCTGCACAAATTCTGATTTTTCAAATAAAAACAAACACGGAAAAGCAGCTAGCAAAATTCCGCCGGCTGCCTTTCCGTTCGTTTTTCTTACTTACGAATACCGAGCTTTTCGATGCAGGCACGATACCGCTCTACGTCCTTCTTCTTCAAATAGTTCAGCAGATTTCTTCTGTGGCCAACCATCTTCAGAAGACCCCGTCTGGAATGATGATCCTTCTTGTGTGTCTTCAGATGTTCTGTCAGGTCATTGATTCTCTTTGTGAGAATGGCAATCTGCACTTCCGGAGAACCGGTGTCGTGTTCGTGGGTACGATTTGCTTCGATAATCTGATCTTTTTCTTCTTTCCGCAGCATATTCTCTTCACCTCATTTAAAATTTCTCATGAACATAGAATAGGGTAGGTAAAGCAAATCCGCACAGCGGCATAACCCCTAATCCAAGTACATGACTTTTTTATTATAACACACTTGGTACCGTTTGTAAAGTAACTTTTTTGTAAACAGTTAAGAAATAATTTTTCCTTTATGTTGTTTTGCAGGATCTTTTGTCGTTCTAACCGTTTCCTTCTGCAAATCCACTGGTTTTTCCTTTCCTCCCATATCTACAAAAACAGCTTCTTCTTCTGATGCTGGCTGAGCGATTTCCAATTCTGGATTGATTTCGCCTCGCTTCTCATAATACGGATTGATGATATATTTCTGAATAGATGGATAACTATTCAAGGTCACCATCAATGCCAAAAAGGTTGCCGGTATGAACGGCAGCAATGTCAGCACAATCATCGTCACCATCAAATTGGTACGGAATGCGAGCAAACCAATACCAACTGTAAACACGGCAAGAATCAATAACGTGATAACATTTTTCTTTAAACAAACAATGCCAAGAAAAAAAGAATTTTTGATCACATTTTTCAAGGACAAATTCGTAGAAACAATCATTAAAAACAAATAAAAATTCATAAGCAGTGCGACAAGCGAAATACTCAATGTAATGACCAGCATAACATAATAAAAATGACTTCCAGTTTGTTCCGCCAACCGTGGGTACACATAAAAAGAAGCTGCCACACAACAAACCAACAGACAATCCAAAAATCCTACCATCGCACTATGTGCAAATTCTGCACGAAATGTCTTCATAAAATCATGTATCATAAAAGTTGGTTTTTCAACCACAAAATTACGCATCACTTTCATCAATCCAGCAGTTGCCGGACCAAATAAAATCATAAACAGTAAAACACCAACAGCGATCAAAATACCTGCTGTACCGGTTGCCAATGTTCCATTGAGCATCAAGATAAAGCAAACAGCTGCCAAAATCAATGGAATAAAAAACAGCATATAAAAAATATTCAACTCAATCAGCTTCCAAAACTTTGCACGAAACAATTCCATGTATCGAAAAAAACCTTTTTTCTTCGGTGCATTTTTGGAAATGCCACTTCCGGCATGTGTAAATCCTTTTCCGAAAAGACCCATTTCTAACTTCCTTTTCTAAATTCATTATACATTTTTATCTTCTATTTCATGCTCTACTTTTCTACTCCGATGTCATGTTATACAAAAAGAGACTGTAAAACCTGCAAGCCGCCACAAAATAAAGAAAGCAGCACAAACAATCCTAATATCACTACATATCGTACCAGATATAAACGGCGACAATGTGACATATTTTCTTCCCATTGCCGACGAAAGGCATAGCAAAAAAATAAACTAGAAAGCCAAATGGTTTCTCTTGCTGCCAAAAGCAACAGCAACGATGTACCAATTCCATAGGGCAACAGCCAAACCAACAATCGCAGCGAATGCAAAGCCGGTGTCAGATGCAGAAGCACTGTCAGTCCAAACAACATTCCATGTAACAGCAACGCCATACAAGGGATTGGTTGTCCCATTGCAAAAAAGCCTGCAAAACCACTACAAAGCAACAATCCCGTTACTTCCAATAAAAATAACTGAAATAACTGCCTCTGGTTTGCTAACCGTAACCAATCTCGCAAAAAATCCGGCAAACCCTGCCGCATAGTCATCCACACGCCAGCAATACACCCCAGCAAAATCAAACAAAGTAAAATACCTTTCTCAATCCGTTTTCTGAACATATCATTCATTTTTCATTCCGCTCCCTTCCGGTGTTTCCCATTCCGTGTTGTTACAGACTATGCACGAAATGAAAAAAACAGAACCGGACAAGCAAAAAGAAAACTACAAGCCAACCATAATATTACTTGGAAAGTTCATAAGCACGCTTGGTACACCGACGACAGGCATCTTTTACAACATCTTCCATCTTTCCTTCATACAATGCGTCTAATCCAGCAAGTGTGGTACCTCCCGGTGAGCTAACCTGCCGAATCAAGGTATCCACATCATAACCGGAATCCGTTAGCATGGCAGCAGAACCAATTAAACTTTGTGCAAACAACTCTTTGGCTGCTTCCTCTGCAATACCAACTTCCTTTGCATAGTCTAGAAATCCCTTTGCAAACAGATAGATAAATGCCGGACTGCTGCCGTTGATAGCAATGACTTCTGCCATTTTATCCAATGGCAAAACAGCTGTTACCCCACACAGCGAAAACAGTTGCTTTACAAATGCAAACTCTTCATCCGAAACCGGTGCAATGCGTGACAATGCTGTCGCACCCTTTCCCAGTAAAAGCGGTGTATTCGGCATAACCTGAATCACTTTTGCATTTGGTTTCGTTTGACTGCGAATATAATCTGGAGTCATCCCTGCTGCAATGGAAACAATAACCGTATTTTCTGTTACAGATTCCGCAATCTGCGGCAGCAAGGCATCAAACTGCTGCGGCTTAATGGCAAGAAATACATACTTGCACTGCCGTACTACTTCTGCTTCTTCATGACATGCTGTCACACCGATTTCTGCCAATGCTGCAATCTTTTCTGCCATTCGGTCATAGGCATACAATTCTATCTGTGCTGCCAATGGGCTGCCAGCAATGCCTTTCATAATTGCAGTTCCCATATTGCCTGCACCCAAAAAACCAATTTTCACTTTTTGTTCCATGCTATTTTATCCTGCCTTTCTCATTTTATAAATAGGAAAAAACAAAAGAAGCACATCCGGCATCTGCGGATGTGCCCCAAACCAATCCAATTTCATTAGAAAAATGCGATGTCCTGTGCAATCTTATGCAGCCGTTCTTCATACGGTTTCTTCATGGAAAGTGCTTCCTGAATATCAAAATCTACAATCTTATTATTTTGCATACCGACAACTCGATTGCTTGCACCGCTTGCCAGCAGTTCTACTGCATAGTAACCCATTTCACTTGCAACCACACGATCCCGGACCGTCGGAGAACCGCCACGCTGTACATGACCCAATACGGTTGCTCTGGATTCAATTCCGGTTTTTTCCTGAACGGCTCTTGCAATTCCTTCTGCATTGCCGATATTTTCTGCTACAACAATGATGAAGTTCTGCTTACCATTCTTCTTGCATTCCAGCATTTTTCTTGCCAATTCATCCAAATCATATGGCACTTCTTTGGTGATAATCTCCACTGCACCGCTTGCCAGACCGGTATTGACTGCGATAAAACCAGCACCTCTGCCCATTACCTCTACTACGCTGCAACGATCATGAGACTGACAAGTATCCTGCAACTTATCCAGCAATTCAATACAGGTATTCATTGCAGTATCATAACCGATAGTATATTCTGTGCAGGCAATATCATTGTCAATGGTGCCCGGCAGTCCAACACAAGCAATCCCTCTTGCAGACAGATCAGCTGCACCACGGAAAGAACCGTCGCCGCCAATAACAACAATTCCTTCCATTCCATATTTTTCACAAGTTTCTTTCGCTTTTTTCATGCCGGCTTCTGTACGGAATTCTGCACTTCTTGCAGTGTACAGAATGGTACCGCCCTTGTGGATGATATTGGATACACTCATTTCATCCATTTCCATAACATCATCTTCAATCAGACCGCAATATCCTTTGCGAATGCCATATACCTTAATTCCCTTTTGTAAAGCAGAACGTACCACTGCACGAACAGCTGCATTCATACCCGGTGCGTCACCGCCGCTTGTCAATACACCAATCGTTTTGATCATAATTTTCTACTCCATTCTGCCAATTGGCAAATATTTTCAACTATAAAATCCATTTTGTATTACGACTGTAACACCATATACATTCTTTATTATACACGCTTTATGCCGTTTGTCAAGGGATTTCCCAGAAATTTAACACTTTTCAACTGCAAATTGTTTTTAAAACAGAAAAAAACAAAAAATTTTTCTATGCTGCGGACCGCAAAATAGATTTCTGTGTGCGAAAAAGATTGCATATTTTTCAGGAAGGTGTTATAATGAAAACATGTACTTCTGCTGCAAAATGAATCATACCTCTCATTTTGCCTTATCGCTTGAATGGGTGCATGAGAAAATCGTATATTTTATCTGATTTCAAGGAAAGGACAATTTCTTATGAATCATCTCACAAAAAAAATCCTTTGTCTGTGTCTGCCAGCCATATTGCTCAGCGGATGCAGCACACCATTTCACAAAGAAGAATCTGACGGTTCCGGCTATTTATTTACGTACACACTGCTTGGCAATCCGGAAAATTTAGATCCGCTTCTGGCAACAGACGCCTCTTCTAAACTGATTCTACGCAATATGATGCAAGGATTACTGAAAGAAAATCCAGACGGCACCATTTCCAATGCGATCGCAGAACAATATACCATGCAAGATGACGGACTTTCCTACACCTTTTCCTTGCGAGATGACTGTTATTGGTATTTTGATGAAAACCAAAACGAAAAAATTGATGACGGAGAAACTTGGCAAGTCACAGCATATGACTTTGTATATGCATTTCAGCGAATGTTTTTGGCAGAAACACGATCTCCTTATCGGGAAATGTTCTCTTGTCTGGCATATGCTAATGAAATTATGAATGGCACAGCAGACTATATGCAAATTGGTGTTACTGCACAAAATGAAACTACACTAACCTTCCAGCTGGCAGAGCCTAACAGCCGATTTCCAGAATTATTGGCAAAAACCGCAGCACTTCCCTGCAACGAAGCATTCTTTCTAAAAACCAAAGGTCGATATGGACTGGATGCCACATCTGTTATTTCCAATGGTGCATTTTATATGCGAAAATGGTTTTATGATCCATACGGCAGCGATAACCTCATCTATATGCAGTGTAATTCTGCCAATGACCAGAAAGAAGGAGACAGAAAAGTATATCCTTCTGACCTGACCTTTCTCATCCGAAAAAAACAGTCTCAAGCAGAAGAAGCATTTACATCAGAAGTTTCTGACATTTTCACCACTACCATTTATCCACAAAATGAGATCAATAAACCAGAAGAATACCTTGTCACGTCCTACTCCTCTATTACATTGGGATTGGTTTTTAATCCCAATAATAATTTATATGCCAATCAAAATATTCGAAAGGCACTTTCAGAAAGCATTGACCGAGAAAACATCGGGAAAGAATCAAATGGAGATTTAACGGGAGCATCTGGTATTATTCCACCAGATACCAGAGTGGACGCCGTCAAATATCGAAATAATGTACCAGAAACAGCCCTCCTCTATGATAATGACACTGCAAAACAAGATTTTCAAAAGGGTCTGGAAGAATTACAAATTGACTCATTGCCATCTGATAAAATTCTGGTTTGTCCAGAATTGATGGACTGTTCCTATTTACATGAGATTTTGCAAAACTGGCAGCATACATTTGAATTTTATATCGGCATTGAAGAAGTCACTGCCGCAGAATATGAGGAACGGCTACAATCCGGCAATTACACCATCGCCCTCTATGGCGTAACAGGCTCGGAAAATAATCCTGCTTCCGTCCTTTCTTCCTTTGCTTCTGATGCAAATCCATTTTATCAAAATGATGCTTTTGATGCACTGTTGTCTCAAACGATGCAATGTAATAATGCGGCACAGTTAACCGATTTCTGTATGCAAATGGAAAATCTACTGCTTGCAGATTACTGTTTTTTACCCGTTTATTATAAGTGCCGCTATCTTATTTATCGCAGCGAAAACCGTGATATTTTCTATGATCCCTATAGCGGTATCATTGATTTTCAGGCTGTGAAACACTTCGGTTCCTAATATGAAAATAAAAAATAAGATTCCTTAACAGTTAGTATAATTTACCTTGTTGCATTCCCGCTACTTTTGCATACAATATAACAATAGCGGTATGCACCACAGAGACCGATGAACTGTGACGGAACTTTTCGTCTTTAAAATGGCAGTTCACCGGAACGGGAACTGCCACTTGTAATAGATTCTGATGGTCGCCTGCTCTGAAGCGATTTTCAGAGGAACGATGCAGACGTGCACAAAACTGCATCGTCTCCCATTTATGCCCGTGTACAGAAATTCTGTACACGGGCATTTACTTTATACTGTTTCCGGATGCGTTTGTTTTTGTTTCTGTTGTTTTTTCTGCTGTGCCAGCAGTGCATATTTTTTTCTGGTTGCCAGTCCACCACGGATATGCCGTTCCTGTTTATTTTTTTCCAATATGGATTTTACACCGTCATATAAGTTCGGATTCAAAAACGGAAGCCGTTCGCTCACATCCTTATGCACAGTGCTTTTAGAAATGCCAAACCATTCTGCTGCCGCACGTACAGTGGCATTTTGCTCTAAGATATACTCCCCCAGAATCACTGCACGTTCGCTCGGCTGTTGTTTCATACGCTTCCCTCCAAATTTTAACAAACACTGCATTTCACTGAAAATGAGAAAAAACAGCGGCAGGGGTAAATTCGTATTTCCCACTGACAATACAAGAGATTGCTATATCTATATGTAACATTTCCACCAAAAAGAACCGTTGTTTGGCGACCTTCCAAATAAGAAAACGGATTTGTCAAAGAAAATTTCATTCGCATTTCATCCGAAAAAGGATGATATTTTATTTTTATATAAATTTATTAAGAAATTGAGTTAATATAAAATTCTATGCTCCAATGATGTTTTTTCGGACTTTCCTGCAAACATCACGCCGATGTATGCTCTTTCCAATTACTTGACAAGTGAAAGCCGGTTTGCTATAATGAAAAGCAGAAAAAATTTTTGTTTCATTCACTCTGTCTTGAAAGGAGCAGTCACAGTGTGGCATTATATTACACCATCGAAACAACAGCTTCTTGCAACGATGCAGAAGGTGGAAAAAATGATCGCAGAGTTCTGTATTGCTCCGCTGGAATTGCTAGAACTGCCGCCGCTGAAGGAAACCACTTATTTCTATGAACGCACCGGAAAACACTGCTGGGAGCGAAACGGAACCTATTACCGTGTAGACGTAATTTTCAAACTTTGGAAACCGTTTTTGACAGTCGCTCACGCTGACAGTGTAGAAATGGCAAAAAAACATCAATTTCAAAACAGCAAACCATTTCCCTACGATTTAAGCGATGCGGAACTCCTACAGCAAGTACGGCTTGCTCTGCATGTACCAGAAGACGAGAGTCCACTTTCACCAGTGAAACGATTCGCCAATGCATGTACAGAAAAACACGAAAAGGAATATGAAAAAACGAAGTAAAACCCAAAGGAATGGACTGTACCTCTACATCTTATCTACGCAAAAACAACAGAAGATGAACAAGCTGCCTTACGATACCGGCTGACGATGCGGTGTCGAATGGGATATATTATGCTGGAAAATTTATATCGTATTCGAAGTCAACTGCCAAAAGAACTACAGGACATGATACGGGATGCGGATTATCGGGAATCCATGACAGATTGGGTATATGATAAGAAAAATCAGATTATTTTTCTTCGGCAACAACAACAATATGATACCAATGCATGGAATCCAATTGATCCATTAGAAAAACGATACACGTTACTGATCGGTGACGGAGAAGGTCTGGAATTGAAGATGGATTATCGGGAAACACGATATCCATTGGAACGCATTCCCCTCTGGTTCTGCAACCAAACAGGATTTCTAAGAGAATCCATACAGGAAGTCATAAATGCAGCCATCGCTGCTTATGAGGGCAAAAAAGAAATCCATTCTCTCCAAACAAACTTGAATATTGCCGCTGATTCTGAACGGCTTGACACACAACACAAACAGGAGCCTTTGACAGAAGCAAAGATAGGAGCAGAAAAAATACTTC
>JAUNJC010000067.1 GCA_030523195.1 Oscillospiraceae bacterium | reverse complement strand
ATGCTATGGTATCACCATATACAATATGTGCCATTTCATGAGCCATAACTGCTTTTAGCTCATCTTCTGTAAATGTTTTCATTGCTCCCTTTGTAACGGCAATGGTATGTCTGCCTAATGCCATAGCATTAACGGTCATATTATCTATGATGCAAATTTGAATATTGGGTAATTTGTAGGTATAAACCTCCTTTGTATGCAGATAAACTTCTTCAAATAATGGTTGTAAATACTCTATTTCTCGCTTGGTCTCCAATGGTCGCACATGATTCAAAAGTCGTAACAGTTTTTCTCCCAGTGAAGAAAAGCCAATGAGAAGGAAAGCGACATATATTATAAGCAATAGAAAAAAGTGATTTAGAAAGCAGCAACAGACTAAAAAATAGCATATAGAACAAATGAGATAAGCTGGATTGTTCTTCCAGAATTGTAAAAGGAAATGCAGGATTGGCATAACCAGATCTCTTAGTTTATCCATAAACTGATAGATTCTATCCTTCATAAAAATCCCTCCTAAAATGGCTTATGAATATGGAGTTTACTGTGAAAATATTCATCTCTGGAAAGGAAAATGCCGTTGCCCATTTGTAGTTGTTTGATTTCGTCTGGGTGATATAAAAATTCCCTCACACTCCTTGCAGAGCCGTAACCTGTCTGTGTTGTATCAAAACCATCTTGTCGTAATTGATAAGTTACTTCCATTGTGGGTTTCGTTCCTAAGATATTCGCCCAGTTTTCAGAATTGACGGCACTGTTTTGGCGTAGCACAAGATAATTGTTACAGTTCTCAATAATTTGCTGTGTAAAATCTTCATTTTCTGCACTGGAAAGGTCAGAAAGACTTTGCGTTGCTAAAACGCAGGTCACATTTGCACTTCTGGATTTATTTACAAGGTCAATGAGCGTTTTAGAAGCATACACGTTGATTTCATCAAATAAAAAGAATGTGCGATTTGGGTTCTGGAAACGCTGACTAATTGCTTTTTTGCTATCAATCAAGACCAATCGTCCAAATGCTGGGGAGAGTTCCGGATAAATCAGCGGGTTCAAAACAAATAGGATAATTGCTTTTTCTTGTAGTGCTGTAGCAATATCAACTCCAGAATCAGAAAATGGTTCTCCTAATTCACTTTCTGCTATGGTTGAAAATCGAGCAATTGAATTTTCAGCAACTTTGCCAGAAGTTTTGGCAATTTCCAGATTTTCTAAATGTTGTTCTTTTGTAATTATCTTCTTCTTGACTAAGTACATAGAAAGCTGTGAAAAGTGTTCCAGTTCCATATATTTTACTATTCTTCGGAATGAAAGCGGTACATCTGCTTTATTTAACAGCAATATCAAACGCTGTAAGTAACGTTCTGCATTGACTTTGTAATGTTCTTCTGACCAGTCTGTCATGTTAATTAGCATATCCTTGGCAATGGTAGGGGAGGTATTACAAAATGGGTTGTATGTATCAGATAGAGATGGATTGGTTAAGTTTATGCGGTAAATTTTCTTGTGATATTGCTTATTTAGCTGTGTCAGAATGTCTAAAATACTGCCTGTTCCGGTATCGCCTTTTCCATCGACGATTAGCATGGGGAAGTCTTTTTTCATGCAGTTCTGCATATAATTGCTAAGTGCAACGGTTTTCCCACTTCCAGTTGTACCGCAAATAAAAATATGCTTTGCATTGTCGGCAGAATAAACAGGTTTTCTTCCGTGATGACCTAATAATGTGGCATTTTCCTGATTCAAATTTTTCTGTTTCACTTTTTTCTTTCCTTTCTTGTAATCATGATGAAAATTGAAAAGGTTTCTCATCTGTATTCGCTGTTTGATAAAATAAATTATCATAGCAGTCGGAATGACAAAAAGTATAAATTCAAAAAGCAATTTATATTTTATGACTCCGATTCAATATATCATTTAATATCAAATAATCACCTCCAAATTGGGAAAATACGCCCTTGTGTTAAAAACAATAAAAAATTTTTGGGACGAGTTTTATAAATTGGTACAAATATAGTCCATGGAAATCGGACTTATGATAAGTATTATAAATAAAATAAAAATATTGTGAGTAGAATAGAAAAGTAATTTTTAGATTAGCCATTTTTTCGTAGGGAATAAAAAGGGTAGAAAAAATGGCGGTGCGAAAGCAAATCTAAAAATTACTATTTTTCCCTGACTTACTATTGTCTGCTACATTATCTCATGGATATAGTGGTTGATTTTCTGTAGAGAGCGTGCTTGAATATTATCATAAAATTGTTTACTATCTTTTAATGCTTGTAAAATCATAGATTGTGAATCGGGAACAATCCATATTTGGGTGTCATATTCCATATAGTTGTCTTTAATGATTTTCAAAAGACGATTTTTTGCTTTTAAGGTCAATTCTACTTCTACACAAGTTGTTTTATTATCTTTCTGAAAAATGAAATCTGGTCTATGTTTACGTATTCCAAAACCACCTAATTGATGCAATTGCTTTTCAGTAGTAATTGTCTGTAAGGACAAGCCTTTTTTATGCATGAAATAAATAGCAGTATCTAAAACCGTCATATCATGTACTATTTGTTCTACCTTAACTTTTTCAGGACGTGTTCCAGCTTGTATCAAAGTTTTTCCTTTAGATGTCAGAAAATAGACGCTTGGCACGCCATACAAAAATTTTTTTCGTTCTAAATAACCAGCATCCAGTAAAATTCTCAATCTTCTGTCTGTCGCTCTTTGACCGGAAAAGCCCGCTAAAAATCGAATGTGCCTACTACCGCAAACTCTCCAACGGTCAACCTCTCGTAAAATCAACTCATCTCTCTCGGTCACTCTCACCTGTTCCACCACCTTTAATAAAAAATAAGAATAGAAATAAAAATAGATAACAATACTCGCTCTGCTTACGCTATATTTCAAATATCATGTATGATATGTATTACATGTTGTTTGTGTGGGGTCTCGTATGAAATAGGAGACCCCACACAAACGGCTGGAATTGAAATATAGCGTATTTGCAGAGCTTTTTCTGTTTTATGATTTATTTTTATTTCTATTCAGTGTCTTTTGTGATTAGAACACTTTTGTCATGGATTGGTGGAACAGGTGAAAATAGAAAAAATCACAACAACTATATATGTAGTCATTGTGATTTTTGATTTGTTTTATGGAAAATGGATAAGTTATAGGCTGCTGATTTTACGTTTATTCTACCAAACACCATGCTATGTGTAATTCTGATAGAAAGAACGTTATCTGCGTTCTTTTGGCAACCATCAATAGGATAGTCAATTTGTGAATGTGCAGTCATTGCATTCACATAGCAACTAAGCATAGCTTGTGGTTTGGTTTTATACGTTTTTGCATTCTATCAGCAACCACCCATAGGATAGGGCATAAGTGAAAGCTTTTTCGCATTCTGATAGCAACTGACCACATTGTCAGAGACTGTTTTCCGCAGGTTCCGGCGCAACGGAAACAGGGGTCAAGTTGATAGGCAACTCGTGGCAGGTAGCCGAAGTCCTCTAATAATGTAAACAGCGGAAAGAAAATTGCCATCGGCGGCAGCATGACTGCAATGACCCATGTCAATACTTGATACATACCGTCTAAAAGCAGTCCCTGTACCCAATCCGGTGCACCGGCGAGCCAACTATCTAAAATGGTTCGCAGATGGGTAAAACCGCTTTGCAACAGGGCAGATGGATAATTTGCACCGATGATGGTAATCCATAACAATCCTAAAAATAGCAGCAGCAGCAGCGGAATACCAGTATACTTTCCCAATACAAATCGGTCAAAACGATGTTCTCGTTTGCGTGCCTGCTCTGGTACCGTTGTGACTGCATTGGCAATGTGTTCTGCCTGTTGTACTATTGTGGTAATAATGTCATCTGCTGCATGGTTTACCTGTGGGATTTCCAATGTGGTCAATGGTGTTTCCGGCAGCAGTCGTTCTATTGGCAGGTCTGAATTTTGTTCCAATAAGCGGAGAGAAATCCAGCGGTTGGTGGGTGGAACATCACGCTGTGGTAACTGTGCCTGTAAGCTTTGTACAGCGGCTTCTATTGTTTCTGGATAGGAAATACTGCAATGGGAGCAGTATGGCATTCGTAAAAATGCGAGCAGCTGTTCCTGTAATGTCTGCATGCCAATGCCGCTGCGTGCAGTGACACCTACCACTGGAATTCGCAGCTGTTCAGAGAGTGCTGGCAAGTCAAGCGTAATGCCACGCTGTTTTGCTTCATCTAATAGATTGACACAAAGAAAAACCGGCAGTCCAAGTTCCTGTATTTGCAGTAGCAGGATGAGATTGCGTTCCAGTGCTGCGGCATCGCAGACAACCAGTACGGCATTTGGTCGGGAAAAACAGAGAAAATCCCGTGCAGCGGCTTCTTCTGCGGAGTGTGCACGGAGAGAATAGGTGCCGGGCAGGTCAACCAGCTGAAGCTGTGCGGTTTCAATGGTACAGAGACCGGCAGCGGTTTCCACTGTTTTGCCAGCCCAGTTTCCAGTATGTTGGCGGAGTCCTGTCAGGGCATTGAATACGGTAGACTTGCCGACATTGGGATTTCCGGCAAGGGCAACGGTATAATATTCTGGTTTGGATTCAGATGGAGTGTGCATCCAGAACCCCCCTTTCGATATAGTACCACTGTATGCAGTGCGTTGGGGGAGTATGTCAAATTCTGTCTGCCGGGTTAATTTTTTAAATTTTGCAGGTATTCACTGAGAAAATGGAAAAAATCTACTACCTCTTCGTGATTAATGGCATGGCGGTGCAGCTGCACAATGAGATCTCTTTGACAGGTCGGTTCTGCAATTGGAAGCAGCGTAATTTGCTCCATATTTTCCTGTCCCCATGTGTAATGTGGCCAGAATCCAACTCCTAAACCGCCAGCAATCAGGTTTTTGACGGTGTCTGGACTATCACTTTCAAAAATGATATTCGGCGTAAATCCAGCATGCAGGCAATAGCGGTCACAGATGGAACGAATGCTTCTGGAACCGGACAGACTGATAAAATCCTGATGGGCAAAATCTTTTAAAAATACACTGCTGCAATGGGCATACAGAGAAGAGTGTGGAACCGCCATAAAAATTCGCTCAGTGAAGATTTGATACCGCTCTTTTCCGTCTGCGGGCTGTTGAAAAAAGGAACGGGTAAAGATGGTAATGTCGGCATCTTCACACTGGGAATTTTGAATCAGACGAAAATTCATACCGTCATGTTTTTTCTTATAGGAAATCAAAGCATGTGTGACCAGTGTAGAAGCGGCGAGTACATTCAACCGAATGGTGCGTTTGCGGACATTTGCCATCTCCTGCAAAATCTCTGGCAATTGGTGTAGATTATCTAGAATGGGTCTTAATGTATCCCGTAGGTAAATGCCGTATTCTGTCAGTACAATATTTCTGCCACTTGGACGAAATAGCGGTATTCCCAGTTCTTTTTCCAGTCGGCGAATGCTCTGTGTCAAAGCAGGCTGTGCAATGTGCAGTTGTTCGGCGGTTTTGGTAACATGCTGGTTTTGTGCCACTGCGTAAAAGTATTCCAATTGTAATAGTTCCATGGATTTCCTCCTAATTTTTTGAAAAATAATTTTTCAAGTAGTTTCTGCTGTTTTGGTTCACGCAAAACCATTTTTCTAAACAAAAATGGATTTTCGTGGTTTTGATTTAGAGCGAAAAAATCGCTCTTCGTGTGAAAAACTTTTTGTTGTATTTGACCTAATCTATAATAATTTTTTTATGAATTCAACTGTAAAAACTTATAAATTGTCGTTTTATCGGCAAAATTCATAAGAAATTACTTATGAATTCTACCTTTATTATATATTGGACAGTTTCAATTGTCAATGCTATAATAAAAGCTGTTAAAAAACAATCACCAGACAAGCGGCAAATGCATGGGACACATTTGCCGCAGAAGGAGGGGTACATTATGGTACAGAAAATGAATATGATCACCGCTTACCGGACATGGAATCAGGTGGCAGAGACTGCCGGTATTGTTTTGTTTGGTTCTACTTCTGCTGCTCGTTTGCCGTTAAATGAATTGATACAGGATTACAGTGTAAACTGTACTGTATACAACCGCAGCGTGGAGGAATTACAGATTACAGATGCAGAAGCCTATATTCAGCCTTGCATTGTACCACTGATGCCGAAGACGATTTTACTTCATTTTGGAGAAGAAGAATTGAAAGAAGGCGCGCAGTCCGTGGAGGAAATCATAGAGTCCTATCGCTGGCTGCTTTATCAATTGCACACAGCTGTGCCGAAAAGTCGTTTGGTTTTGATTTCTGTCAACAGACAGTTTCCAAATGCGGATGCTTACAACTATGCTTTGCGTGCACTTGCTGGAGAATATGGCTGTCAGTATGCAGAGGCACCAAATGGCAAAGTGGATATGGAATATGAATTGCGGTTTTTTCAGACATTGCGTACTTTTTTTTATGATCGTACCATGAGTTTGGCAGATGCCCTGCGGTATTGTGCGAGTTGATGTGTTTTTCTGGGTAGAAATTTGAAGAATAATAGATTTTTATAAATACAATATAGGACAGAATCATTTTGTGTGCTATACAATGAGAAATTGAAAAACTGTGGAGGGTGTCAAACCATGAGTGAAGTATTAGAGACTATGATGCTGATTTGTTTTGGGTGCAGCTGGCCGATGAACCTGATTAAGAACTACAAATGCAGAACCGCTAAAGGTATGAGTCTGCCGTTTATTCTGCTGCTGCTGGTTGGCTATCTTGCTGGAATTGCTGCAAAAATCATCACGGTAGGGCATATCAACTTTGTTTTGATTGTATATTTTATCAATCTTGCAATGATTACCACCAATCTGTTGGTTTATTTCCGGAATACCATGCTGGACAAACAGGCAGAAGGCGGGCATGTCATCTTTTCTAAGAAGAAGGTAGGTGGTGTCAAGGCAGCCCATCATGCATAAAGAATGATAAAATAGCTGGAACAAGGAACAGTTATTGTAATTTTTATGTTACAATAACTGTTCTTTGTTTTATTTAAAATGTATATGGAAGTGTTTCCCAATTTGTGCAATACTACAAAAAAATTATTTTTTGTAGAAAATTCTTGACATTTTTTACTTTCTATTTTATAATAAAAACAGAAAGTAAATCTTATTTTCAATGATTTTTATATCTTGACAACAGAAAAGGAGTTGATTTTTATGAAAAAAAGAACGTATCGAATGCTTGCCGCTCTGTTTTCCATTGCGATGCTTGCTGGAAGTGTTGCAGTTCCGGTATCCGCAGAAACATCCGCTTCTGAAACAGGTTTTCCAGAGGGCTTGACCTATCAGCAAGTTTGTGCAATGTCCGAAGAGGAATTTCTGGATCTGCCGTATGCAGAAGATTTGGTGAAAAGTATTTATAAAGTCAACACTACCTTCTGTTCTTACTATTTGGAATTAAATAGACCTGCTTATGATTTAGAATATGGTCATAATAACTATGCGAATGGTGTGATTGTAGCGGAGAACAATGTCTATCATTTGTCTGAAGACTACATAGATGCATTTACTGCCTACTATGGAGAAGAGATTGCAGAGAATGCACTTAAAAACATCATGTCTACAGATAGAGCTGGGCTTGTAGTAATTGGCTATAAAGATGGTGTAAATTATACGCATTCCGTTTCAAATATTGGAGTATATGGAGAAAATGATCTCATACAGACTTTTTATTTTCCTAATACGCAGAATTATAATAAGCTGCAAGATCCTGTAAAGAAAATCGAGAAAGCTTACAATTGGACGGAAACATATCCGATCATTCGCTATATATATGATTATAATATTTTATGGGAAAATAGTGTAGAAATGGCAAGGCAGAATTACGGCTATTTCTATATTTTTGGGGAAAAGGTACATATGATGTCTTATGATCAGCCACTTGGAATGCAGCCCTACGAGCCAATTTGCGGCGATGCAAATGCGGACGGTATGGTGACAATTACGGATGTTATCTATTTGCAAAAGTCTATAGCTGGTTTGCTGTTGAGAAGCAACACAACGGATACAAATGGCGATCTCTATTATGATGGTGTCATGGATGAGCGAGATGTAGAAATTTTGCTGCGGTATCTGGTCGGCTTGGAAGAAACACTGCCGGTTGTGCCAGAGACATAATTGCAGGTATTTCTGTATCCTGACAACAGAAAAGGAGTTGATTTTTATGAAAAAGAGAACATATCGAACACTTGCCGCTCTGCTTTCCATTGCAATGCTTGCTGGAAGTGTTGCAGTTCCGGTATCCGCAGAAACATCTGCTTCTGAAACAGGTTTTCCAGAGGGCTTGACTTATCAGAAGGTTTGTGCAATGTCTGAAGAGGAATTTTTAACACTGCCATATGCGGAGGAAATGGTGAAAGAGATTCATCAGTATGAAACTTCTTTTTTCTCTTATTATTTGAATTTTAATCGAAAACGAGCAGATTTATTGGATGGAGAAGTTGTTTTTCAAAAGGGATTTGTGACAAGAGAAGGAGAACAAGTAGGCAGTAGCAATTCAAAAAAGGTAGTTTATCATTTTCCAGAGGCATACACAGAAGCCTTCACCGCCTACTATGGGGAAGAAATTGCAGAAACAGCACTTTCTGATGTAGAAGTGCACAGTTTGGATCCTGCTTCTTCAGGGAAACTTGCTTTTCAAAACGATACGGGTATTACGCTTACTTATCCACGAGACGAATATTTTCCGGAATTGTATATTACGACAAAGTTTGATGATGGACTGGAAGAATATGATGGGCTTTTCCGCTATCTGCCCAGTGAGTACAGTACACCGGAGGAAATAGAACAAGATCCGGGATTGCTGGTAAGTTTTTATCTAGATGGAACGCTGTCTGCTGCAAATAGAAAGGATCCTGTGAAGGAAGTTCAGACGATTGAGAACTGGACGGAAGGACAGAATGCATATCGTTATATTTATGATTATGACATTCTGTGGGAAAACAGCGTGGAAACAGCGAAGCAGTTTTATGGATATTTCTATGTCTTTGGAGAAAATGTAGCGATTTTGCCGCCTTGTATGCTGCTTGGCGGACAGCACTATGAACCGATTTGCGGCGATGCAAATGCGGACGGTATGGTGACGATTACAGATGTTATCTATTTGCAAAAGTCCATTGCTGGTTTGCTATGGAGCAGCAACACCACAAAGACAAGCGGCGACCTTTATTATGATGGTGTCATGGATGAGCGAGATGTAGAAATTTTGCTGCGGTATCTGGTCGGCTTGGAAGAAACACTGCCGGTTGTGCCAGAGACGTAATTGCAGAAATTGAATTTTTATAGCACAAGACCGCCTCTCTTGAGATAGGGAGGCGGTTTTGTCGTTTGTTGTACAAAAATTACTTTGTAGTGGTTTCCGTTTTTTGATAGGTGTCTGTATTGGTTTGGGAATCATCATTTCCGGTCAGGTCATCCTTAATATCTTCTGCCGCATCCCCCAAATCCGTCAGTACATCCTTTCCTGCTTCTCCGACATCACTGACGACATCGCTGATATCAGTGACGATATTGTCACCCACAGATTCTGTATGCGTTGTGGTTTCTGTTTGGCTGTTGCTGTTGGTTTTACCGCCGCAGCCAGTTAAACACGCAATTGCCAGCAAGGCTGGCAGCCACTTGATTGCTTTCATATTGCTTTTTCACCTCACTATAGTTTGCGTATTCGTAGTATCTGCAAAACCGGTTTAGATATACACTTTTTTCGTTGTCCACTGCTTTCAAAAAAAATTCAACATGGTTTTCAACAACAAGTTGAAAACTGAAAAACAGGATGGTGGTTTCAAAAAGAAAACGGGAAATATTTTTGTATATTGTGGAAAACGAAAAAAATAATCGTATTTCCAAGCATTTTTCTTTCCACAAACTGTTGAAAACATAGTTGAATGTTGAAAACAAAAGGAGAAGCGGCTACAAAATTAGTGGGGAAAAGATGGTTTTTCACAGAAATTTGCATTCGTTTTCAAAAAAATGTGGAAAAAAGAAGGGACTTTCCACACGAACAGACTGGAAGACAATAGGAAATGGAATACAGTCATGTGGCTTTCCGGCTGGTGAAGTCTGAACAGGATTTTCCTAAAAATCGGAAATACAAAAAGAGCGTTGCTGCATGGGAATGGTTCCGATACAGCAACGCTGGGTAAATATTATAATTGGTTACGATTCCAGCTGTCTGCCGAGAAATTGGGAAGCTGCCTGAATCAGTGTCTTTTGACAGTGATTTACCGTTGCGCCACTGCCGTCATCCAAAAAGGCAACGGCCCCTGTGACATCACCAGCAGAGATGATAGGCAGGCAGGCAACGGCATTTTTTTCCACGCCTTCTGCTGGCATCATGCCATGTGTGTTATCTTCTGCATAGTACATTTTTCGCTTTTCCATCAATTCTTCCAGTTCCGGAGAAACCCGTCTGGCATTCCATTCCTTTTTTGCTGCACCAGAAACGGAGACCACATGGTCACGGTCGAAAATTGCTACCGGACAGCCAGCCAGCCGATGCATAATATCGGCAACTTGTGCTGCTTGTTCTCCCATTTCACCAATGGGGGAATATTTTTTAAAAATAACTTCGCCGTCATTGCTGGTATAAATTTCAAGAGGATCGCCCTCTCGAATTCGCATCGTACGGCGAATTTCTTTTGGAATGACAACACGCCCAAGATCGTCGATCCGGCGTACAATACCTGTTGCTTTCATGAATTGTATCCTCCATTTTTCAAATTGTACTGGTTTAGTACAAGAGTATATCGCTATTATCTGCATATAAAGTAAAAATATACAGATTAGAAAAATGCTGCCTGCTACAGAATTTTTGTAACAGGCAGTGGTTTCAAAGAGGTTATGCAGTGGCAGCCGCTGGAACACAAAGCTGTTGATAATACAGGCTAACCTGTTGTTCAAACTTGTCCCAGTGCGGCAAAATGTAAGAGGGACACATCTTATAGGAATGTGGTTTGGTGTTGAGAATTTTGCGGTTTTCCACTGCTCCATCCCGCACATGCAGCCAGTGTGTGTGGGTGAACAGTGCAGTTTGCGGCAGTTGAAATTGCATCAGCAGGTAGGCTGCCAATCGTGCACAGTTGTCTTCTGCTTTCTGGTCTGCCAGCGTGTATAATGGGGACATAATGCATTCTATGGCGATCGTATGCCGATTACCGTCCCCCGCACCGTCTGTGGCGTGCCAGCCAGCTTGAGAAAGCGGCAGGGTTTGCCATGCACCCAATGCATCCACATAAAAATGTACTCGCACATCCCGCATTTGTCCTTGCACCGTTTTCCAGGTGTATTGTTCCGCATCGGTCATGCCGTGCAGCAGCGGTTTGCAGTTGGTATTGTGGATGGTAATGCCTCGAATGCTGCCCTGCATTTGGGCAGTGGGCATGGCAATTTGATTTGGGTTGTGCTTGGTCAACAGGTAGGTGTGAACCGGAACTTCATAGAGGCGTGTGCTGAAATCTGCTTGTAATTTCATAGAGATCCTCCTTTATCTTATTAAAAAATACCGTAAGATCGTTCTTAATTTAGAATATGCTGAAATTAAAATTTTTTTTGATTTTGAACCGTATTTTTAGATAAAAATAAAAGATGATTCTGATATGGCTTTGAAAACCGTCCTTTCTAATTTTATTTTAAACGAAAAATGACAATATATTTTTAAGGGGGATTTTTTATTGGAATAACAAATATGGAAAGATAGGATAAACAAAAAGGACATAAATCTACCACGCATCGTGAAGATCTATGTCCTTTTCTAAAATAATAAAACAAAAAAAGGCATAGAAAT
>JAUNJC010000224.1 GCA_030523195.1 Oscillospiraceae bacterium | reverse complement strand
GGTATCAGTCAAGCCATATGCACGATAGAAGAATTTCCATGCGTCCATGTCCTGATTTTCCGTAGGGGAAATGACCTTGGAAACAATGTGCTTTGTCACCTGCAATACATCCGGCTTGTGAATAATCATGTAGTTGATGTTCTTTCCAGTGGTGGCTTTCTTGTAACCGCCGATTTCCTCGCCGGTTGTTCTGCCGTCCAACAGGTCAATTGCCGTATAGAATCGTGTCTGCGGTACATCAATAATCTCTGCAAACCCTTCCATCATGCTGCGGCTCTTGTAAGTATCCAGTGCCTTAATCATGTTGTGCAGGGTCGGTGTCAGGAACAGATAGCGGCTTTCTGCGTTAATTTCCGCTTCATCCATTTCAGAATTGGCGTTCATAATGGATTCCGTCACATCTTCCACAACGGAAAACGTTTCTTGCTTGCTCAGGATACCCGTTGCACCGGCGTAGGTTGCAAACCGCATGGCATCCATTTCCGGTACAACCTTCTGCTTCATGAACTGATTTGCCAGCAGTCCAAATGCCATATCAATGGTTTCCTCGTTGTCCATTGCATCGACAGAAAAAGTTCTGCCACGGTCATAGTTGAATTTCACAGATTCCCATGTGAGACTGGAAGAGCCTTCGGCATAGCCCTCTGTACGGCTGTATTCACCCAGTCCGTCCATATCTGTCTTTGGAATCAGAATTTCATTTGCGTTTGTGCCTGGTCGTGTCCACTGGCTGCCGGATTCCAGTACGGTTGTCTTTGCCGCCTGCCGGTACACTTCATCCAGCATGGTGGTATGTCTGCTTGCTAATTCAAAAAGATTTGGCATAAAATATCATCCTTTCTTTATTTCAGCTCGTAAATGCTGCGAAGCTGTTTCATTCGTTCTGCATCAGAAGCTGGGGCAATGCCCGGTGTTCGTCCCATGAATGGTTTGATGGGTTCTGCCGGCTGGAACGCATCCGCATGGGATTCCCGAAATGGCTTCAACACATCGTCTGCACCCACCAGCTTGTCGCCGTCAAACTGCAAGCCCTTTTCTGTCAGCAGCCGTGCAACGTGCTGTTCGTAGACATCATCCCGCAAGCCGAGTGTTTTGACGTACTGTCCAAGCTTTGTCTGATACTCAAATGCTTTGCGGTCTTTTTCGGACTGTTCCCATTTTTGTTTGTAGTCCTCTACACTTGCCTGAATGCCCTCAATGTCCATATCTTTATAAGATTGAATCGTAGTATTTGCAGTGTCAAGGCTTTTCTGCATGGCATCAAGCTGCTGCTGCAACGCATTGTATTCTGCCTCCGTGTAGGTTTTGGGTGTCTGTTCGGCGGTTTCCTGTTTGATTTCCTCTGCCATCGTTTTTTCCTCTCTTTCTGATTTTTGGGTATAAAAATAGCACCTCTTACGAGATGCTAATTTTTTGGTGCTGCTGGCAGGAATCGAACCTGTGACACGAAGATTTTCAGTCTTCTGCTCTACCTTCTGAGCTACAGCAGCAAAATAGCACCGGTTGCCCAATGCTGATTTGTCTTTTATCGTGCTGGTAAACAGCAAAGTTATTTTTTTCGCATTTCTGCTAAATTATTCTGACGGGTTTCAAGACCGCAGTCTACTTTTACCTCATCAACACAAAGTCTTAATGTAGCAATTTTCATGCATCCATCGTTTTCAATTGACCAATCTGTTACAGGTTCGATTTTTACCCCATTCAAGAAGATTCCTTTTCCGTCAATGATTTCCAATTTAAACATTTTGATTTTCCTTTCCGGCATAAAAAATAGCACCCTTGCGGATGCGGCTTGAATTGACCCCAAAAAGTTAGACAAAGTTTCGGAATGGAATTTATGCAAAGCGA
>JAUNJC010000223.1 GCA_030523195.1 Oscillospiraceae bacterium | reverse complement strand
ATGATTTCTCATGCTTTTTCTCTTTTAAAACGTCTATGAACACAGGCTCTTATACGGAATTCCGGTTATATAGGTCTTTTGATAAATGGAATCGCCGATATATTTTTCATTGCTAAGCATATATCGTATGCCGAAAAAACTAAATGCTTCCTTATACTGACTGTAAGTATTTTGACAGTACGCTGCAATCTTTTCATAACCCCAACCATTCAAAAACAGTGCATATACAGTTTTTACAATTTCAGCTTGTTCCCTCTGCACATATAGTTTTCCATCTTTTAATTCATACCCGAATGGTGCTGAAAATGCTTTTATGCTTCCTGACTGAAATCGTTTCTGATAGCTCCATTTCATATTCTGTGACATGGATACAGTTCCTCCTGTGCCAGACCACCCATCAGCGTAATCATGAATTCGTCAGCGATATTCGTAGTGTCGATGCCCTCTTTTTCAAAGTAAATTGTAATTCCTAAACTTCGCAATTCTCGCACAGTTTCAAGACATTCTTTTGTATTTCGTGCGAATCGAGAGATGGATTTGGTCACAATCCGATTGATTTTTCCATTTCTACAATCTTTCAGCATTCGCTGGAACTCTGTTCTTTTTTCTGCTGATACACCACTGACTCCTTCGTCAGCATAAACATCCACCAGAATTTCTGTGGGGGAATCAGAAAATTTCTGCATATAATGTCGTATTTGTGCTGCAAAGGAATGTAATTGGTCAGCAGAATCAGTACTAACTCTACAGTATGCTGCTACTCGCTGAATTCTGCTTTTTTCTTCTGTTAATGTAGGTTGAATCACTGTTACTGCTTGCATTTTTTCGCCTCCCTTCGTTATTTTTTCACTACCAACCATATCACAATCCTAATGAAATAGCTATCACCAAAACCAACAAATTTATGCTTCATAGGCTATGCAGAACTGACGATAGCAGTCAGCATAATTTTGCTTACATAGTTGCTTGTACTGCTGCTCAGTAAGAATGCCGGCTTTCCATAATTTTTCAGCGATACTGTTTAAAACCGCTTCCGCATACTCTGCTTGTCCATACTGCTTCATTTTTGTTTTTCCTCCAATTCTTTTAATTTTACACAGGGATTTCTGGTGCAAAAAACTTTCCCTGATTCTGTATCTGCCCAAATACAATTTTTACAGCACATTCGTTGTTGTATTTGTTTTTGCTGCAACTGTTGTTTTACCTTACGACAGATACATTCCCATGATTTTTTCTGCATGCAATCATCTCCCATCACGCAAGCTCACTTTTCAAATAATCAAAATTTGATAAATAACAATATCTTTTTTCAGAAAAAGAAAAGTAAGTTTGCGTCATAGCCGCACTGTGTTAGCATACACTACAAACAGTGCGGTTATGATTAATTCTAACTCCTTTTTGGTTTTTCGTGATATATTACGAATCCGTCACGCCGGAACATCAGAAACGGTGAACAGCATATTCACCTCATAGAAATTTCATCCCTTTGTGGTTCTCACAAAGCCGCCCTCATTGCTTGATTCTGTGACTGGACGGAAGTAGCATTATCCTCTTACGTTTCATTGCCTACTTTGCCTGCTAAACAAAGTTTGAAAGGCTGCATTTCTCGCTCGCTTATTTCTAAGGTCATGGCGTACATCTTCGATGGCTGTCAGGTTTTATCCCAACCGTAAGATTCATGTATTTCTGATGCTGCTATTTGATTTTCAAGATACTGCGAAGGTCGTTTTTTTCCCTTCAACCTATAGCCAAGAAAATCGGTCGTTTTATGCATCCTTTTTTGTCTCCTCCAAAATTTTAGAGCTTGTGTTCATAGAGAAAAAGTGTTAAAATAAGAGCATGGAAAAAGA
>JAUNJC010000066.1 GCA_030523195.1 Oscillospiraceae bacterium | reverse complement strand
TGATGACGCCTTCCTCGCTTCAGTTTTACTTGCTTTTCGTGCGTAAACCCTGGATTCAATGCTGTTTCAGATTGACAATTTGTTCCTATTGGATTATAATAGAAATTACAATCCCACTTGTGCGGATTGAAAATTTCAAACACCATCTG
The DNA here is from genome assembly GCA_030523195.1 of Oscillospiraceae bacterium. Taxonomy (GTDB): domain Bacteria; phylum Bacillota; class Clostridia; order Oscillospirales; family Ruminococcaceae; genus Ruminococcus_C. Next base: position 11,890 of record JAUNJC010000066.1, on the reverse strand, counting down.
TATTGAAAAATAATACCCCAATAAAAGGAGGGATTCTTTATGAATCGAACTATCATTTTAGGTACAGCACTGGTTGCCTGTCTGCTCCTCGGCGGATGCGGCATGGAAAACCTGAAAAAAGAAACGGCTGCTTCTGTCCAAAAGGAAACCACTACACCGGAAACAACCGCAGAAGCAGAAAATATCTCTGTCGGATACATCCATGTTCCCGATACACAAACTGCCGTTGACCTATATTCCGAGATGGATGGCGGAACCACAATGGCAAAAATGTTTCATCAAGATCCTGTCACGGTTTATTCGATTACTGGAGACTGGGCAAAAATCTCCTATGGCGGCATGGTGGGATTTGTGGAATTGAAATATCTTTCTTTCACAGAACCAACTGCACCAGTAAAAGAAACAGAATCTCAAACATCCACACCCCCAGCAGTGGCTGCTGACAACACACCTATCAATGTGGAACAGAACGTCAATATCGTTTTTATGAGTGATGGGGATGGTTTCCAAATTGCAGAACCAACCTATTATGTGGACTATGTTTCAGATATCAGCAGAAATGCTTGGTGCTCTGCACAATCCATCTATATCTTTTCTCAGCCAGATGCCAACAGTGAGAAACGGGAAGCGAATATGCTATACTACGGCGATACGCTGACCGTAGAGGGCAGTGTCGGCGAATGGTACTATATCAGTACCGACAGTGGAAACGGCTATGACCTGCACGGATATGTCAAGCAAAAATATATCACCTTCGGTGACAGCCCTGCCGCACCAGAGCCGGCAAATGCCACACAAGGTCGTGTCAATGTGGGAAGTGCCAATGTCAGAAGTTCCCCAAACAAAGAAAATGACAGCAATGTCCTGTTTACCCTGCATGATGGCGATACCTTTGATGTCCTCAGCTATGATGGATACTGGTATCAGATCAACTATAACGGCACCATCTGCTATATCAGTCATAAGATGGTGGAAGTCTGGTAAATACCACAGCATCACACAGTAAGGAAAAAAGCCATGATGAAACATCCAAACGAGCATCTTAATCTTTCTCAAAATCGCATTCTTTTTGCTGCACTTTTTATCTCCATTCTGGCATTGCTGATTTCTCTTGTGGGATTGTTGTTATCGCTGCATATGTATCAATATGAGCCGCCTCAGTCGGAATCCGCAGCAGTTTCTGCTGTAGTCCCTACAGCAAGCCAGATGGCTTCCACGGAAAATACAACCGTTGCCGCATCCACTGTACAAACCACATTGACAAGCACGACAGCTACTACAATGACAACAGAACCGCCTGTTATAGTCTGCACAGAATTCTCTTCTATTCTAGAAGAGAACCACTATACACTGGAAGATTTAGGTGAAAGTCAACAGCTGATTGCTGTGATTTCCAGTGGTTCTTCCTGTACTGTGTACGGTTTTTCCGAAACCGACCGCAATTGGGCAACGGATTTCGTCACAAGCGGCTGTGTAGGAAAAAACGGCGTTTCTGCCGAAAGTCAAGAAGGAGATTATCGTACGCCAAAGGGACTGTTTTCGCTGGGCTTTGCCTTTGGAACAGAAAATTTAACGGATTTGTCCATTCCCTATCGACAGCTCCATGAAAACTGCTATTGGGTAGACGATCCGGAATCGGAATACTATAACCAATGGCAGGAAACGACAAATGTTACTTGGAAGAGTGCAGAACATTTGATAGATTATGCTGCCAGCTACCGATATACAGTTGTTGTCAATTACAACATGAATCCCATTGTCCCCTATAAAGGCTCTGCCATTTTCCTGCATTGTGCGACAGGTTCTTATACAGCCGGCTGCATTGCTGTCCCAACTGCGGATATGCGGAAGATTCTGTACTGGCTGAAAAAAAGGGCAAACCCTATGATTCTAATTTGTTGACCTTGTATTCCACCAACAAAACGCCCCGTCTGCCGATTCAGGCAAAACGGGGCGTTTCTTATTTTAATGTAAAAGGAAATTAGTCAACGGTTACAATTTCACCGTACAGTTCTCTTGGTGCAGAAACTGCATTGGATTCATCTGTATCAATGTGCATTGCCAGTGCATAAGAATCGGATACACGACATACAACATCGCCCAGAATAGCCTTTCTGCCATCGGTGTCCAACTTAACCCAAACAACATCCTTGTCCTGAATGCCCATTTCGGCAGCATCTGCTGTTGTCAAATGGATATGCCGCTTTGCAACAATCACACCTTCAGAAATCTCAATTTCGCCAGCCGGTCCAACAATCTTACATGCGCCAGAACCAGCCACATCTCCAGATTCCCGAATCGGTGCAGCAATGCCGATCGAACGTGCATCCGTTGCAGATAACTCTACCTGATTTGCCTTCCGGAACGGACCAAGGATGGAAACGTTCGGCAGGGACTTCTTCGGACCAACGACGGTAACACGCTCTTCACTTGCAAACTGTCCCGGCTGTGACAGCATCTTCTTCACGGTCAATTCCTTGCCTTCACCGAACAGAATTGCAAACGCTTCTGCGGTCAGGTGTACGTGTCTTGCGGATGTTTCTACAATAAATTTCTTTGCCATGGGAATACCCTCCAATTATTTGATTGTTCTCTCTTATTTTACTACGTTTTTTGTATTTCGTCAATAGGATTTTCACGAATTTCACGGAAATCAATTTTCGGATTTTTTTGTAAAACTTGTCCGAATCGTCCGGCAGATTCGCTACGCTGTCTGCCTATGACCGCAGTCGCCTGTGGCGTAGAATGGAAACCATCATTTAAAAATGGATTTCCGTGCACCAATTTTGGATTACTTCTTCCGCAGCTTTGCTACAAAAAAGCCCTCATACTGCTCATCTGGACAGACGCACAGCGTACCAGCAAGCCGGCTTGGCAGCAGCGGCAATGTTTCCATGCCATCAAACACAACCGGCAGCAATTCCATCTGTCCGCTATCCAGCACCGCCTGCACCTGTGTTTCGTTCTCCTCCGGCAGAATGGAACAGGTGGAATAGACCATCTCCTGCCCCTTTTTTAACAGTGTACAAGCCTTTTTCAACAAAGCTCGCTGTGCTTTAACCGCTTTTTGCACCAATGCCGGAGAAAAATGCGATAAGCCTGCTCCCGTTTGCAGGGAAAGTGTACCGCTTCCACTGCAAGGTGCATCCAGTAAAATGCGGTCAAACGAAAAATACGGACTAAGCCGTCTGGCATCTGTTACCATGACATTCACTCGCTTTGCCCCCTGCTTTTCCACATTATACTTTAATTTTTCTGCTCGCATTGCATGCAGCTCACACGCCATAATATTTGCCTGATTTTGCGTCATGGCTGCCATCTGTGTTGTTTTTCCACCCGGTGCAGCTGTCATGTCTAGAATTTCCTGTTTTGGCTGTGGTTGCAAGATCACAGGCGGCAACATCGAGGAAAGACTTTGCAGATAAATTTCCCCTGCCGCATAACACGGTAACGCTTCCAACTGTGCTTCCTGTACACCAACAGCACAACAAAATGCTACATCGCTCCAAACAACCGGCGTGACAGCAATCCCAGCCTGCTGAATCTGCTGCAACACAGCCGATACGCTTGCTTTGATGGAATTCACTCGAAATGTAACACTGCGAGGTGCTACATAGCCGGCAAGAATGCGTGCAGTTTGTTCCGCCGAATAACTTGCCGCCAGCCGTTCCAACAGATACGGCGGCAATGTCTTAGGTTGTTCCATCTTGTTCTGCTCCTTTTGGTCGTTCGGATGGTACCGATTTCTGCGGTTTCACAGGCTGCTCCGATTGTGGTTCTATCCGAATGGCAAACCAGAAGGTCGATCCCTCTCCCAGTTTACTGTTAACACCGTAATCATAGTTGTGCAGTTTCAGAATGGCTTTGACAATCGACAATCCTAATCCTGTACCAACAACCTCTCGCTTATGATTTTCAGAACGATAGTATTTGTCAAAAATCAGCTTGATTTTATCTTCCTCAATGCCGTCTCCCGTATCCCGCACTTCAATTCGCACACAATCCGGAAGATTCACCTGCCGCACAAAAACCTGTTTGTCTTCCTTTGAAGTGTAGTTAATCGCATTATTAATGAGATTACAAATCACACGCTCAATTGCACCAGCATCACAATAAACCATGCGCGGGGCATCCGGTGTAAAATGCAAATGATATCCCATTTGCTCTGAAATGCCCTGATACCGGTTTACAATCTCTGTCAACCGCTGCGAAATATCAAAGGTCGTAAATTCTAGTTTCTTTGTTCCACTCTCCAGCTTGGACAAATCCAGCATATCATTCACCAACAGCGAAAGCCGATCGGTTTCTTCAATAATCACCTGCAAATGCTTTTCTCGTTTCACTGGATTATCCCCCGATAAATCCCGTATCATTTCTGCATACGCTTTCATCATAGTCAGTGGTGTCCGCATATCATGGGAGACATTGGCAATCAAATCCCGCTGCATTTCATCCGTACGAGACAACTCATGCTCTGCATAGGTCAACGCCTCCGCCAGTTCGTCCACCTCTGCACAACCACCGCCCTCAAACTTTGTCTCATAGGCACCATGTGCCAGCCGCTTTGCAGAACGAGTCAAACGTGTAATCGGTACCCCAATGTGTGTGGCTGCCAAAAAAGACAGTACGCAGCCGAAAAATGACATGGCAATGGTGATAATCATCGTTTGCCGCTGTAGAATAGAAACCGTAGACTGCACAGGTACTAAACGGGCATTCAGCAACAAATAGCCAACGGTTTCTCCGGTATCACTATCAAGAATCCAGTTGCCGTAGACAACGGTCTGTGTCTGAAGCTGTTCATTATAAATAGAACGACAAATATAACCATTCTCACTTCGTTTCAAGTCCATCAGAAAGAAATATGTATCCTGATCATTGTGCAGCAAACACTTCTGTGCAGAAACACAATAGTGATAGGTTTCCTGTCCATCTGGATTCAGGATAGAAATACACATTTCATTCCGCATCGCCTGCTCTTCTGCCAGCTGTGGAAAGTCCTCCTGCCGACAAACTTGCGTCAAAATTCTGGCTGATTTTGCAATATCTGTAATCTTAAACGCCTCATAAAACCGTTCCAGAAACACCACCTGTAAAATCCACATTAGAATAAACACAATACAGACGAACATCATAAAAAATAACCAGATTTTCACACGGATCGTCAAATTCCGCTCCATCTGGAGTTTAGGCATCTGGATCAAATTTATATCCCATTCCTCTCAAGGTCACGATGAATTTTCGATACCCCCCAAGACTGCCACGCAGCATTTTAATATGCGTATCCACAGTGCGGTCATCTCCAAAGAAATCATAGCCCCAAACAGCTTCCAGCAGTTTGTCTCTGGAAAGTGCCAATCCCTTATTTTTGACCAGATAGAACAACAAATCATATTCTTTTGGCGTCATAGTTGCACGCTGTCCATCTACATAGACTTCCCGTCCGGCAAGGTCAATTTCCAATCCCTCAAATTGCAGCCGCTGATCAGAAACAGGATTCGCCGCTGTATGATGCCGATTCAAAACCGCTTTCACTCTCGCCATCAGTTCTTTCGGGGAAAACGGCTTTACTACATAATCATCAATCCCCAATTCAAAACCAAACAGCTTGTCATACTCCTCTCCACGGGCAGAAAGCATAATCACCGGAATATTCTTCCGCTTTTTGATTTCCTTACAAGCAGAAAAGCCGTCCAGTCTCGGCATCATAACATCCATAATAATCAGGTCAAAATCCTGCTCCCGACAGAGTGCCACGGCTTCCATACCATTTTCTGCTTCTGTCACCTCATATTCTTCAAATTCTGCATACTCCCGAACCACGTTTCGGATATTTGCTTCATCATCTACGACCAGTAATCGATACATCGATCTCCTGCCTCCTTTCATCATGACACAAAAACCGCCCGAAAATCGGACGGTTTTTGCTATGCAGTGCAATAGGCTGCCTTTATTTTTCTGACGCTTCTGCAAGCATTGCCGTCTTTTCAGAACAATAGATACTGCCCTTTCGTCCAAACAATACCGTTGCTTGAACTACACGGAAATCAATTTTCGGATTTTTGAAAAACTTGTCCGAATCGTCCGGCAGATTCGCTGCGATGTCTGCCTATGTCGCTGTTCGCCCTTCTATACGTTGTACCAACCTGCACCTTTTTCTCCTAAATTTCGCATGATCTATGCCGTTTTGTTTTTATATGGCGAACAGCGAATCTTTTCTTTCATAGATTGCAATTTTCTCTTATTGCAATGTTCGTTAAGGGAAACAGCTCGTTTCCCTTAACAATCCCTTTCCGCCAAGCTGAGCCAGCTTGACCGCAGTCGCCTGCGGCGTAGAATGGAAACCATCATTTAAAAATAGATTTCCGTGTTTGAACTGTCGCCAAAAGCAACCGCAAAGCCATTATTCTGCTTCTATCTTTCGTTTTTGCTGTAATGCCGCCGCAATGAAAGACGTGAACAGCTTATGCGGTTTATTCGGACGAGACTTAAATTCTGGATGGAACTGCACACCCACAAACCATGGATGCTCTTTCAGTTCCACAATTTCCACCAATTTTCCATCTGGAGAAATTCCCGCAAGCTGCAAACCGCTTTCGGTCAGCTGCCGACGGAAGGCATTGTTCAATTCAAACCGGTGACGATGCCGCTCATAGATCAACTCTTCGCCGTAAATGGCACGAACGCGTGAACCTTCTGTCAATTTACACGGATACAGCCCCAGCCGCATCGTACCGCCCAAATTGGTAATATCTTTCTGATCTTCCATAATGTCAATCACATTTTGTTCGCCATCCGGCTGAAATTCTGCGGAGTTGGCATCCGACAGCCCTGCACAGTGCCGTGCAAATTCTACCACTGCCATCTGCATACCCAGACAAATGCCGAACATCGGAATTTGCTGTTCTCTCGCATAGGCAATGGCAGTGATCATGCCCTCAATGCCACGATCCCCAAAGCCGCCCGGTACAATAATCCCATCGCAGTCTTTCAGCATGTCCGCAACTGTTTCACTGGTAATTTTTTCAGAATCAATCCAAAGAATTTCCACCTTAACATCATTGGGAATCCCACCGTGCCGCAATGCTTCCGCCACAGAAAGATAGGCATCCGGCAGGGCAACATATTTCCCAACCAAACCAATGGTCACCTGTTCCGTTGCTCGTTTCTGCCGTTCTGTCATCTGAATCCATTCGGTTAAATCCGGCGTCCGATTTTCCAGTCCAAGATGATGGCAAACACAAGCAGCAAGTCCCTCTTTCTCCAGCATCATTGGCACATCATACAAAGACGGCGCCGTCATATTCTGAATAATATCCTCTTCCCGTACATTGCAGAACAGGCTGATTTTCTTTGCCATTTCCTTTGGAATTTCCATTTCTGTCCGGCAAACAATGACATTTGGCTGAATACCGATAGACAGCAATTCTTTTACAGAATGCTGTGTTGGTTTGGATTTTAGTTCATTGGAACCGGAAATATACGGCACCAATGTCACATGGATGTACATGGCATTCTGTCTGCCAACTTCTGCAACAAACTGCCGAATGGCTTCCAAAAACGGCGTACTTTCAATATCGCCAACCGTACCGCCGATTTCTGTAATGACAACATCGGTATCCGAATTCTTACCAACCCGATAAATCCGCTCTTTGATTTCATTGGTAATATGCGGGATCACCTGCACAGTACCACCCAGATAATCTCCACGGCGTTCCTTGTTCAGCACCGTCCAGTAAATCTTACCGGTGGTAACATTGCTGTTGATGGAAAGATTTTCATCAATAAACCGTTCATAATGTCCCAAGTCCAAATCGGTTTCCGCACCGTCATCCGTTACAAACACTTCACCATGCTGATACGGACTCATCGTACCCGGATCCACATTGATATATGGGTCAAACTTTTGAATGGTCACCCGATACCCTCGTGCTTTCAGCAGACGACCGAGCGAAGCAGCGGTAATACCTTTTCCCAGACCGGAAACAACACCGCCGGTAACAAATACATATTTTGGCATACGTTTATTCCTCCAAAGCGATACAAATATTCCTGTTCTTTCTTATTATACTATGTTTCCCGTGCAATTGCAAGCATATTTTTCGGATATGCACGGAAGTCCATTTCCAGTGTACTGTTATGATTTACAGCATTTCATGTGATATATTTTAGAACTATAAAACCAAAGATGCTCTTTTAAAATCCATTTGTACGAGTTTCTTTCCGTTCGGAAGATATTGCTTCAAAGTCTTTATTTTATAATACCCAATTTTGTCCATTGTTTCTTCTAATGCTTTCTGTTCCATCTGATGATGTACGGATTCCAGCCCATCAAATGCATGTAAATAGGGGGAATCAGAAACCCATTTCGTCTCCCCATTGATTTGAATGATACAAGAGACAAACTTCGGATTTACATGTTATACTGCTTTTTGAAAACAATTATAACCGATATATTCAACCAACAGATTTGCAATCACCAGATCTGCTTTTGGCAACTTAGCGGTTTCTTCTATCAAATTGATACACAAACATTCCAGAACACCAGTCAAATTTGGATATCTGCGAACCACCTCCTGTAAATAAGAAGGATTCACATCTACTCCATATATGTGTTCAAATTGATGCTCTTTGATATGTTCCAGTCCATTGCCACCAGCAATCCCCAATATCATTACACTAGAAACAGGGTATATATTAAATTGATCCTTCATTCTTTCATTCATAGCCTGTAATTGCATGACAGAATTCAGTTTCATATGGTTTTCATAATCATTCAGCGGGATTTCCTCCCACGGATTATACATACTGCACCCCCTCTTCTTAAATTTCGATTGATGTTTTTTTCTGTATACCCATCGCAGAAAAAACACAGCCGCAGAAATTCTGTCGATAAAGGTCATATTCCCGTGAAAGAACAATCGAACGCTGATAGCCACCCTTCTTTTTAAAATCTGAGAACAGCCAAGGCACACCATATTGTTCTGCCAGTACTGCTCCCTTTTCATTGATAAACTGTGCATCCTTATGTGGACTGATAGAAAGTGTTGTTGTCACATAATCTGCACCAGCTGCTTTTGCAGCCCGAAACGTCTCCTCTAACCGCAGGCCGATACAACGGCGGCAGCGTTCTCCCCGTTCTGGCTCCTGTTCCAGTCCTTTTGCCAATGATAAAAAACGTTCCGGCTCCCAGACACCGGCAACGACAGAAACAGTGCCGGAAAGCGGCATTTCCTGCAAAAGCCGTCGCAATTCCGAAAGCCGATGAGAAAATTCTTTTTCGGGCATGATATTGGGATTATAGAAATAAATAGTAATCGTAAAATAACGGCTGAGATATTCCAGCACATAACTGCTGCACGGTGCACAGCAGGCATGCAGAAACAACGCTGGCTTCTCTCCCACTGGAATGCCCTGCAATACCCGTTCCAGCTCTCGTTGATAATTTGGTTTTTGAGGGGTTTGCATCATTTATTTTCCCTCCAGCTCCTTAAAAGCATTTCGTTCTTCTGGATTAACCCGAATTTTTCCATCTTTCAACAAGGTAACATCTTTCCGATTGCACTTAACTGGAACCTCTGATTGTTCTGTCTGAATTTTCAAATCTCCCGTCAAAGGATTGGATTCAACAACCTTTCCTTTGGTACCGTCTTCCAGAGCAACCGTTGCATTGAGTTTCGGCGTAATCTTGAGCAATTCTTCATAAACACTCTGTTCATGTTTCAGACAACACATCAATCTGCCGCAGCAACCAGAAATCTTTGCTGGATTCAAAGAAAGCCCCTGTTCTTTCGCCATCTTAATGGAAACTGGCTGAAATTCACACAAAAACCCTTTGCAGCAAAATTCCCGTCCACAAATGCCAATACCGCCAAGAATTTTTGCCTTATCCCGTACACCAATTTGCCGCAATTCAATCCGGGTACGAAAAATCGCAGCCAGATCTTTCACCAGATCCCGAAAGTCAACACGATTTTCGGCTGTAAAATAAAAGAGCAGCTTACTGTTGTCAAAGGCACATTCTACTTCAATTAACTTCATTTCCAGCTTTCGCATTGCAATTTTTTCTTCGCAAATATGGAATGCCCGAATTTCTTTTTTTCGATTCTGCTCTAAAATTCGCAGGTCATCCTTATTCACGGCACGGAGAATCTGCTTTAGCGGCTGTACCACTTCTGCCTTTTGAATGGTTTTATTGGGAATGGTAACTTCCCCACATTCTATTCCTTTTGCAGTCTCTACGATGACCAAATCACCAATCTGAAATTGTTTTCCATCTGGCGAAAAATAATATACTTTTCCGTTGCTTTTAAAACGGACACCGATAATTTCAATCATATAAAATCCTTTCTCAGGTATTGTAAAATATGCTATCAAATGAATTTTGCTATCCTCGAAACCTCTTTAAACCGTCATCTTCCTCGTACCCTGTCATCCATTCACACACGAATCCATTCTCCACAAAGTGCTGCCAACAGCAATTGCACATTGCCGTTTGCCTGCAATGCCTGTTCTGCGGTACGAATCGCTTCAAATAGCTGTTCTCCCTGCCGCTGTGCGGTTTGTCTTGCCATTTGTTTTGCAAGCTGTGGAATACAGCTAACAGTTTTTGCATTCATATCACTATGCAGAACCATCACATCTCGTACAAACAACCGCAGTTGCTGCAAGAAAAAACGTGCCTGCGGACGGTCTTTCCCCATTGTGGCAACTGCCTTTAAAAATACATATTCATTCCGCTGCTGCAATGCCTGCACACAGGTTTCCACCCGCTCCACAGCTGTTTGCAGGGATTTCTCTGTTGCATAGGCAAATGTTTGTCCGATATTGCCCGGAAACCGCTGTAACGCTGCATCCGACACGCCCAGTGCCATCATGGCTGCCTGACAGTCTTCCAAACTGCAAGGCAACAGTCCAAATGATAAAATACGGGAACGAATGGTTGCCAATAAGATATCCTTTGCGGAAGCGGTAAATAAGAAATAGGCATATGCCGGCGGTTCTTCTAATATTTTCAACAAAATATTCTGTGATCGTATATCCATTTGATCGCAGTCTCCAAACAGATACACCTTTCGTTCTCCATTATTTGGCGGAACGACTACACTGCTGCAAATCTGCCGAACAGTTTCTACAGAAAAGCCACCCAGCTTTCCACTATGTTCTACCTGTAAGAAATCCGGATGACAGTCCTTTTGCATGTTATGGCAGGATTTACAGTGTCCGCAGGGCATTCCGTTCTCCGACTGTTCACAAAGCAAAAGCGATGCAAACCAATGTGCGAGTGTCTTTCGGCCCAAACCAGCATCGCCATAAAATAAAAATCCCTGTGCGAGTCGTCCACCGCTGACCATATGGGACAGCGTGGTTTGCAGGGGTTGTTTTCCATATAAAACAGGCAGCATCCTGCACCTCCTTGCCAATTACTTTTATTATTATAGGCGATTCTGACGTATTTGTCAACAAGTGCGAAGAGATTCTCCACAGCAATACGGCTCCTCTTTCCTGCATTTTTATCAAAAATTGTGCTTTTAAAAAGCAGAAAGAGAGTGGACACACTATTTTAGTATGCCCACTCTCATCCGTTCAATTTTCAGAACATCTCAAGCTTATTCCATAATCGGCAATTTTGTAACCAACATAATTACAAAACTAATCAATGCATCCCCATCTGCTTCGTTAACAGTAGGTGTGCCATCTTTCTGATCACAATTTGCACTTTGCATAGCCTGTTCACCCAACGTTATCTGACCAGTTAAATACTTATTCATACAAATTGCATCTGTCAAATCCACCTTGCCATCTGCATTGACATCTCCAATTAAAGTATCCTGATTGGGATCGGTTGTATTCGTCACATCACTCGTGGTGGTAATTGCATCACTCGTAG
>JAUNJC010000065.1 GCA_030523195.1 Oscillospiraceae bacterium | reverse complement strand
GTCTCCGATTGGCTTCGGTAGCAGACTCCAGATTCAGAACAACGGTTTTATTTGCCATCAGATGATCTGCAATCTGCTTTGCATCTGTAAATAATTCCGGCTTCACCAAAACCACCTGCAATTGTGTGGTTGCCTTAATGTTGACAACACGATTATTTTTCGGCTCTTCCACCGGTGTAACTGGCGGTGTATAAGCTGTCTCTCTGCTGCTGTAAGAAGAAGTACTGCCGCTGCTCTCATAAGAAGAGGAAGAAGTCTGCGGCTGTTCCGGATCTCTCTTTACCGTTTCTGTAGGCTCTGCATACTCATCCTCATTCGGCATAAAGAAGTCCTTCAATCCGTTTAAAATGCTCATAACAATCTCCGTTCTCCGCACGTTCTATCTTTCTTTTTCTCTACCTGCCTGCCAATGTGCGGTTTTCAGTACAGGAAGCCTGCTTTTTTCTATGTCACAGGTTTATTTTTATTTGTAGACTCTTGCTCCAAATAGAGCTGAGCCGATTCGTACAAGCGTTGCACCATATTGAATGGCTTTTACATAATCATCTGACATCCCCATTGAAAGGATGTCCATATCTATATTATCCACATTTTTGCTGCGAATGTCAAGATATAAATCCTGCATTTTTGAAAGAAATTTTTCATTTTCTCCTGCCGGCGGAATCGTCATCAATCCTTTGACATGTAAATGCGGATAAGAAGCAATCTCTTGTAGCAGTGGTAGAAGCTGTTTTGGTGCAACACCACTTTTAGAATTCTCCTCACCGATATTGACTTCCAGCAGAATATCCTGTATTTTTCCGACACGGGCAGCCTGTCGATCAATTTCTTTTGCCAAATGAACCGAATCAACAGAATGGATCAATGCCATATCTTCAATAATATATTTCACTTTATTGGTTTGTAAATGTCCAATAAAATGTACCGTTGCAGACGGATCATAAAATTCACGCTTAGAAAGATATTCCTGCACACGATTTTCCCCTAGCAGAGAAATGCCGCAGTGAATGGCATGGTTGATCGCTTCTGGTGCAACTGTTTTCGTCACTGCCATAAAGGAAACGACATCAGAGGGAGTTCGATACTTTGCCTTTGCCTCTTCTATGTTGTTGCAAATTCGTTTATAGTTTTCTGTGATATAATCAAAACTATTCTCCATCTACATCTATCCCCTCTACAATAATAGAATCATAAAGAATCAAATAACCATCTCCGGCATTCAGAGAAGACAACACATAGTCATCTCCCTCATAAACAACATCCAACTTCCGGAAAACCACTTCTTCGCCATCCATAACATAGACACCACGATAATTGACTTTTATAGTAGTCTCCTCACCAGTCAGAACATTGGTAGAGGTTTCTTCAATCTCTTTAAAACGAATGGCACTACGTGGCACCTGAATTCCTTCACAAGCATCGCCCTTAATAATTTCCACTCGCTCTGCCCGATTCTTTACAAAATCAGAAGTCATGTAATCACAGTACAAAACCACCAATGTTTCTGACAAATTATTTTCTGTCCGCAAATCTGTAATGACAGCATCTGCCGTTGCTCCGGAATTGGTAAGTTTCAATGTCACTTGGTCATCTACCTGATATTTTAAAGTAGAATTATCAATAATACCAACCATATACCAACCATAGCTGTCAATGGTTTTCCCAACAATGGTCTCGCTTTGCAGACCGTTGTTATTTTGCACTGCTTTTACATCCTCAATGGTAATTTTATCAATTTGATCTGTAGTAAGTTTAGTCTCATAGCCGTCTGCATAGCTAACAAAGTAGACAGCAGAAGAGGCCTTTACGGTATCTCTAGGGGATTGTTTAGAATTTTCCAGCGTTGCAATTTTTTCAGAAACGGATGCAATTTGCTGTGAAAAATTCTCTGTTCCCTGATTGATTACCAGCTGATATGCACTCAATGCAATTTGAAAATCATTTTTTGCGGATTGTAAACCAGTCAAATCACCACAGTCTTTGCAGTATGTAATCTGATTGTAATACCGCTCTACCTGATCAGCCAGTTCTGCCGGCTGTGCATTTTGCAGAATACCCGGATTGGAAATCCGATTTAATAAGCTTAATTCCTGCTGCAAAGCCGCAATCTGCTGATTCGTTTCAATTGCTGACTGATCTGCATAAATTTCAGCAATGGTACCGTTTTTTTCAACTTTCCCACCATCCGGTACATTATAACTAATGGCACCGGAACCATTATAGGTTAACACTGTTTCATCTCGCACATAAACACCTTGAAAGGTTTCCGATTGCTCTGCAGTTGCAGCCACTGCTGTTTCGGTCTTGTATTCTGTATCAATAAAATGATAGAAAATTGTCCCGATTGTGGCAATGATAGCAATGGAAAGCACAACAAGCAAAATGTGCATCGTTCTTGAATTGGAATCCATACATCAATCTTCTTTTTCTGCCGCATCCAGAATCGCAATGGGGCGAGTTGGTTTGAGTGTGGAGATGGCGTGCTTGTACACCAGATTCTGTTCTCCGTTACATTCCAAAATTACAATATAGCTGTCAAAACCCTTGACAATTCCTTTAAACTGAAATCCATTCATCAAAATAATTGTCACCAGGATTTTTTCTTTTCTTGCCTGATTCAAAAAAACATCTTGTAAGTTCATCATTTTGTTCATTTGGGGCTGCTCCTTTCCTACGCACCGGGTCTTTTTGATTCTCATTTTTCTGTTCTTTCAAAAAGACCTATTCTATTATAACACAAGAATTGCCTTTTGGCTATAATTTTCTTGCATTTTTCTAAGATTTCTTTGTTATTGTTGATTTCATACAATTTTATCCACATGACATCATTTCTTTTTCTAAACCATGTCAATTGCCGTTTGGCATATCTTCTGGTTTCTTGTTTTAATTTGTCAATACAAGTCTCCAAATCACAATCACCACTGAAGTATGGTATTAATTCTTTATACCCAATAGCATTGGCTGCGGTCTGCTGTGGATGCGTCTTCCATACAGCATAAGATTCCTCTACCAATCCATTTAGCACCATTTGATCCACTCGCTGGTTGATTCGTTCATACAATACAGCACGATCGGCATAATCCAAACCAATAATACAGGAATTATATGGGGAGTCCACCAAACGACTCTCTCCTTTTTGTACACTAAACGGTTTATCAGACAACATGGTTACTTCCAATGCCCGCACAACTCGCACAATATTATTGGGATGAATAGATGCTGCTGCCTCTGGATCTAAAGCTGCCAATCGACTGTGAAGTGCTGCTGCACCGTTTATCTCTGCATAATCTGTCAGCTCTTTTCGCAGCGCAGCATCCTGCTTGGTTTCTGCAAACTTTACATGATCCAACAAAGAAGCGATGTACAGACCAGTTCCTCCCACTAAAATCGGCAACTTTCCACGTTGTACAATTTGCATAATTTTCTCTTCTGCCAATTTCACATAATCTGCTACACTAAACAGGGTATCTCTTGACAAAACGCTAATGAGATGATGTGGAATTCCTTGCATTTCTTCTGGTGTTGGTTTCGCAGTGGCAATATCCATGCCTTGATAAATCTGCATGGAATCAGCTGAAACTACTTCACCATGATAACATTTGGCAAGTTCTACGCCCAATGCTGTTTTCCCAGATGCTGTAGGACCGACAATCGCAAGAATCGGTATTTTTTCTTCCGTTTTCATCTCACACCCTCTTAAATTGTTTTTCCAGTTCCTGTCGTTTCATAACAAACATCACCGGTCTGCCATGTGGACAATGCCGAATCTGATCATTGGCATAAACAATCTGTACCAGTTCCTGCAACTCTGCAAGATCATTTTTATCATGTGCCTTAATAGCAGCTTTACAAGCCATGCTGTGCAGCAAATCATCCATATACGCCGTTTGCGGATTGATTTTGCCAAGGGCAAGATTATGAGCGATTTCCACCACAACTTCATCAATATTCAATGCCTGTAAAAATGTCGGTACTGCTGTGGTTTGCAAAAACGGCGGATTAGAAAAGTCAAAGGAAAAACCGAGTTCTACAAGCTGTTCTTCTTGCTCTTGCATCAAAGAAAATTCATCCATCGGCAGAAGGGTTTCTGCTTTCTGCATCAAAAGTTGTCGATACTGTTTTGCTGTTCCATTTTTCAACCGTTCAAAAATTACTCGCTCATGAGCAGCATGTTTATCCAAAATCAGCAGCTGCTGTGCAGATGGTATTTCTGCTAGAATATAATTCTGAAATGCTTCTCCAATCACACGAATCTCCGGCAAAATGCTCTGTTTTTCTGGCATTGCTTTTGGAGACTGTACCATGGCCTCTGTTTCCATCTCTGGCGGTGATAATGGCAGAATTGCCTCAATTTTATCCGAAACTGGCATTGCGGTCCCTTGTTCTTCTAAAGCACAAGGATTCACCACTGCTGCCGGACGCTCTTCCGGTTTCATCAATTCTGCCATTGTTTCCCCAATATCGTAGTGATATTGAGTCGGATAAATCACTGGCGGCGGCGGTGGAGCTTCTTCTTCCGGTTCTGCCTGATGAGAGGCAAATGCATCAGATGGCTCTTTTAAATGCGGAAGAGATGGCTGTACCACCGAGGTGGATTGTGTCGGCTGTTTGGTCCAGTCCTGTACATTTTGACGAAATTGAAATTCATAAATCAAACCATTCTCCAGCAATGCGTTTTTCACTGCGAAAAACAAACTGTCTGCTACATTTTTTTCATTTGTAAAGCGCACTTCTGCTTTCGCTGGATGCACATTCACATCCAAATCCACCGGCAGCATTTCCAACATCAACACACAGGTTGGAAATCTGCCTGTCATAATCAGATTCTGATACGCACTTTCCAATGCCACACTGCAAACACGAGAACGGATATACCGTCCATTGATAAAGAAATGCTGAAAGGTACGATTCGATTTGGAATACAAAGGCTTTCCAATATAGCCACTCACTCGCAAAAAGCCATCGTCATACTGTACTGGAATTAAATCATGTGCAAATTCTTTTCCAAACAGGGCATAAATAACAGCATACAAATCTCCGCTGCCATCTGTGCAAAATTCCATGCGGTTATCTCGTATCATCTGAAAAGAAACCTCTGGATGAGACAGAGCAATTTTCTGTACAATCTGGCTGACAGCATTGGCTTCTGTAACATCTTTTTTCATAAACCGCTGCCGTACTGGAACATTAAAAAACAAATCCCGTATCACTAGCGTTGTTCCATCTGGACAACCACTTTGTTCTGGTTCTCCATCCGATTCTCCACCCACAAGCTCATAATGCGTCCCATAAGAATCTTCTCTTCGCTTTGTTAACAGCGTCACCTTAGAAACGGCTGCAATCGAGGCCAATGCCTCTCCCCGAAAACCAAGTGTATAGATTGCTTCCAGATCATGCTTTTCATGAATCTTACTGGTAGCATGCCGCAAAAACGCTGTAGGCACATCTTCCGCTGCAATCCCACATCCATCATCTGCAACTCGCATATAAGTTGTACCACCGTGTTTTATTTCCACAGTAATATGTTTTGCTTCTGCATCAATCGCATTTTCCACAACTTCTTTGATAACAGAAGCAGGCCGTTCAATGACCTCTCCGGCTGCAATCAATTCCGAAATTTCTTTACTCAATATTGCAATTTTTGACACAGCCGCTCTCCTTTCTGCAATCAATTATCCTTGCAGCAAACCAGTAACTTCTTCCAGCACCTGCCGGCACTCTGCATCCGAAAGTTCCTGTAAATTGGTTTTCTTCAACATCTGTACTGCTTTTTCTTCCTGCATAGCCGCAAAGCTATACTGCATCTGCGGCTGCTCTGACTGTTTCTGCTGTGCTGCTGCCTGCTGCTCCATCTGCCGCAGCAATGTTCTTGCTCGTTTCACCACTTTATCTGGTAAACCAGCCAATTTAGCAACCTCAATCCCATAGCTGTCATCCACACCGCCCGGTACAATCTTTCGTAAAAAGCGAATCGTGTCACCATGCTTCTTCACCGCAATGCTGTAATTTTTTACACCATCCAGCGTATTTTCCAAATCTATCAATTCGTGATAGTGCGTTGCAAATAATGTTTTACAGCCAAGCTGACGATGATTGCAAATATACTCTGCCACAGAACGGGCAATACTTACCCCATCAAAGGTAGAAGTGCCTCGTCCGACTTCGTCCAAAATGACTAAACTATTTGGTGTGGCATATTTCAAAATATCCGACACTTCGTGCATTTCTACCATAAAGGTACTTTCTCCAGCAGTCAGGTCATCTGAAGCACCCACACGAGTGAAAATTTTATCTACAACTGAAATTTTCGCATAATCTGCCGGCACAAAAGAACCAATTTGTGCCATTAATGTAATCAATGCAACCTGCCGCATATAGGTCGATTTTCCTGCCATATTTGGACCCGTAATCAACAGCATACGGTTCGCCTTGTTATCCAGATAAGTATCATTCGGTACAAAAACGGTATCTGTCAGCATGCGTTCTACTACTGGATGCCGTCCGCCTCGAATCTGAATGACACCATCCATTGCAATTTCTGGTTTGGTATATTGATTCTCAATTGCTACATTTGCAAATGCTGCCAGCACATCCACCTGTGCAACAGCAGAAGCTGTTTCCTGTACATTTTTGAGTTGTGCTGCCAGACAATCCCGCACCTCAGCATAGAGGGATTCTTCCAGTCGCAATGCTTTTTCTTTTGCACTCAAAATATCATTTTCTGTCTTTTTCAAATCCGGCGTAATAAATCGCTCACAGTTTGCAAGTGTCTGCTTCCGGACATAATGTTCTGGCACCAAATCATAATAAGAACGAGTTACTTCAATATAATAACCGAACACTCGATTAAAACCAATTTTCAAGCCTTTGATGCCTGTGCGTTCTCGTTCTTCCTGCTCCATCTTTTCAATGATCTGATTTCCACCATTCATGATTTCCCTCAGATAATCCAAATCCTGATGAAAACCAGTACAAATCACACCGCCGTCTTTTACAGAAACCGGCGGATTGTCTACAATTGCACGATCGACCAACTCGGAAACCATATGCAGATCAGAAATCTGTGACAACAACTTTGCAATCAGTTTTCGATCTGCTATTTTTTCCAACTCTGTCTTCAATGCTGGAATTTGTTTTGCTGTGGTTGCCAGTGCTTTTAGATCTCTCGGTGTTGCTGTTTTATACAGTACCCTTGTCATTAAGCGTTCCAGATCATAAACTTGATCCAAAATAGAACGGACTTCCATTAGAACAACACTCTTTTTTACAAACACTTCCACCGCATCCAACCGTGCCATAATTTTCACTGGCTGTACCAAAGGCTGTTCAATCCACGTTTTCAGCATTCGTTTTCCCATAGAAGTTTTTGCCGCATTCAGCAGCCAAAGCAGAGAACCTTTTCGCTCTTTGCCCCGAATGGTTTCTGTTAATTCAAGATTGCGTCTTGCATTGAAATCCAATCCCAAATAGGCATTGTCATCGCTAACTGTCAAGGAAATGAAACGAGTAATTTGCTGTTTTTGTGTTTCCTTAATATAATCCATCATACCATAAACCGCTGCGGTTTCCGAACCGGTCTCTGGCAGATGTAAATAGGACAACTCCGGTACCTGAAATTGCTGGCATACAAAATCATGATTCTGCTCTGCGGAAAAGCATACCGCATCTCGCATGGTTACAACGCATTGCAATCGCACCTTGATAAATTCCATCACATGCTTGAGCAGCAACGCATCCTCATTCATAATGATTTCTGCTGGTGTATAACGAGAAAGGGCATCCATAACATTGGTTTCCAGATTCTCTCGTTCCGGCAGCAACGCAATGATATCACCGGTAGACAAATCTGCAAAACAAAGACCACAGTCTCCGCCTTCCTGAAAATATAGGCTGCAAAGATAGTTATTTGCCCCTTCTTCTAGAAGATTGCTTTCAATCAGTGTACCCGGTGTAACGATGCGGATAACATCTCGTTCCACTAGTCCTTTTGTCGTTGCCGGATCAGTCAACTGTTCACAGATGGCAATTTTATAACCACGCTCCACAAGACGCTTTAAATAAAGATCTACACTGTGATAGGGAATGCCGCACATCGGCGCCCGTTCCTTTAACCCACAGTCTCTCCCCGTTAATGTCAGTTCCAGTTCTCTGGCAATCCGAACAGCATCATCAAAAAACATCTCATAAAAATCTCCCAAACGGAAAAACAAGATGCAATCCGGATATTTCTCTTTCAGTGTAAAATACTGTTGCATCATTGGAGAGAGTTTTTCTTTCTGTATCTCCATATTCACCTCAATCAATGACAACCGCTACAGGCAGAACAATCCCCACCGCACTGGCTCAAATCCGGACAACAGGTATCTGGATCTTCTCCATGCAGACAAAGAGTAATAATTGCATCCACCTGCTTAGTCATCGCATCCACCTGCTCCTTTGCTTTTTGAAACGCAATCATATTGGGATTCTGCAAAATAATCGTATAAAGCGTATCCAGTTCTTTTTCCAATGTCTGCAAAGCTTCTGCATTCTCTTCTGGATCTTCGTCCATCTTTTTCTGATAAGACATCCGTTTCATATTAAACGCACCGATTTGTTCTTGTAACTGCGTATCTGCATCATTATTCTGTTTTGCCTGCTGATACTGCTGATACCGGGAATCTGCCTGAATACACTTTCCCAATGTGCGAACTGCTTCCTCCACTGTCATCTTTGTCATGCTTCCTTTCTCTCATGCTCTATCAGTCTACCGCTAACTGCCCAGTTTTTTGACTCAGTAATCAGCACCGTCACGAACGTTCCAATCAGGGAACGATCTCCTAAAAATTCCACAATAATTGCCTCATTACTCTTACCGAACAGCCAGCCATCGCCTCTTTTGCTTTCCCCTTCTACTAATACTCGCATCATTTTGCCAATAAATCGGCGGTAATGTTTTGTAGCAATCTCCCTTTGCAATGTCAGTAATCGTTCCATTCGTATGCGTTTTTCCGCATCCGTTGTAGCATCTGGCATTTCAGCAGCTTTTGTACCACTGCGTTTGGAATAGATAAACGTATACAAATTGTCATACTGCACACGCTGTATTAAATCTAATGTGCCCTGAAAATCTGCTTCTGATTCATTCGGAAAGCCAACAATCAAATCACTGGATAAGGAAAAATCCGGCTGCCGTTCTCGCAAATATGCTACAATTTTCAAATACTGTGCCACTGTATACCGCCGATTCATGGCAGAAAGAATGGCATCACTGCCACACTGTACTGGCAAGTGCAGATGCTTTCCAATCTTTTCACAGGAAAGAATTGTGTCCAGCAATTCCGGTGTGGCATCCTTCGGATGAGAGGACATAAACCGAATAATAAACTCTCCTTCTATTTGGTTAAGCTGTTGCAGCAACTCAGAAAAGGAAATTGACTGTTCCAAATCCTTCCCATAGGAATTTACATTTTGCCCTAACAGCATAATTTCTTTATAGCCATCTGCAATCAATGCCTTTACTTCTTCCAAAATAACTTCTGGTTTTCGACTGCGTTCCCGTCCTCTGACATAAGGAACAATACAATATGTACAGAAATTGTTACAGCCATACATAATTGGCACAGACGCTTTGAAACAACTGGTTCGTATTTGCTGCATCTGTTCAGATGGCATTGCTGTACTGTCCATATCATATACAAATTTTTTTGTATCATAATAAGCTGCCAGCAGTCGGGGCAATTCTCCGATAGAGGCAGTCCCCATTAAAATGTCAATAAACGAATAATGTGCCCGTATTTTTTGCAGAGTTTTTGGTTCAGAGCCCATACATCCGCTCAAAATCAAAATAGTGCGAGGATGGGTTTCTTTATATTTTTTGATGACACCCAACATCCCATAAACACGATCTTCTGCACTCTCTCGTACAGCACAAGTATTAAATACAATCAAATCTGCATCTTCATGGGTTTTCGTCAGAGAAAACCCCATAGATTGCAGCAATCCTTTGATTTTTTCCCCGTCCGATACATTTAATTGGCATCCAAAGCTGTGTACATAAGCTTTTGCACAGGGATAGGAAACGGCAACCAACTTCTGCACCTGTTCTATACACGCCTGCACGGACATATTTTTCTTCAAATTTGTCGTTTCTTGCATAGCAACCTCTCTTTTTCTACATGACATTATTTTTATTATAGCATAGCCTTGTTTTTTTTTCAAGCACTTTTTCAAGGAAAAACAAATCTATTTTTCTATTTCAAAAATAGATTAAATTAAAAAAAGCAGTTTTGCTGCGAACATAACAAGATTCGCTGCAAAACTGCTCTTTATATTGCTTCTTTAAAATTCCAAATTCTCTGATTCCGATTCTTCTGACTGAAATTCTGTCTCTGACACTTCTGTTTCTGTTGTACTATTTGTTGTTTCCGCATGTTCCAAAGCTTCCATGACTGTTTCTGGAATGGGCATTGTATCCATCACTTCATACACAGCATTTAACAAATCTTCATAACTCTGCCCAGAAAGATGAATGCCATCTCCACCAGAACATTCTGGACGCATATACTCTGTTTCTGGATCGGCAATG
Organism: Oscillospiraceae bacterium; assembly: GCA_030523195.1. GTDB lineage: Bacteria > Bacillota > Clostridia > Oscillospirales > Ruminococcaceae > Ruminococcus_C. Next base: position 1,553 of record JAUNJC010000065.1, on the reverse strand, counting down.
ACGGAATAAGCATCAAAATAAACAACATTAGGAGAATCAAGTTCTTTCACGGCCTGTTCCAATTCACGATTAAAATTCCGAATTTCTGCAATGTCTGTAAAGTCACTATCTGATGCAATCGGCGTAATCCCAGCTATAATCAGATTGCTGTCCGGGCAAACTTTCTGAATAGACAGAATCTCTTCTTTGTAGGTATCTCTATACTCTTTTGCAGTAGTCATATTGACATCATTCATTCCCATGGACATATATATGTACGTTGGCTGTGCTTCTTTCAGTGCATCTAAAATGTCCATTTCTACCCCATCATAGGTAAATGAAAAATCATGAATGTCCCGAATTGCAACAGAACCCTGTGCCAAATTCTGTGCATCGGAAATATAACCATAAGCATTGAATCCATAGGCAATAGAATCTCCCACAATTGTAATTTTTTCTGCATAAATTTCATGCAGTTTTTCCTTTTCTGCCGCAGAAAAAGTTTTTACAGTTGTAGTTGTCACCGTAGTGGTTGTAACAGTTGTAGTCGTTGCGTCAGAAGCTATCGGTACAGTTCCATTTTCTTTCAATTCTGCCACAGCCGGTAATGCAGTGTCCTGTGAAATAGAATGCAGCTGTCCTGAAAAATATAAGCCAGTAAAAAGCATGATGATACAAACTAGAACGCCTGCTAAGATAATAATAATTTGTTTTCGCTCCACGAAAAATACCCCCTATTAAATATAACAATATTAACCTACTTTATGAAAAATCAAAAACTGGGCGATAAACCAGCAGCCTTTCTCGCATAATAGGTTAAAATTTCAACTGCATCCTCCACTCCAATCACACCATCCCCATTTACGTCGGCCGCATAGAGATCAATTTCCGCTTCTAATCCGGCAGAACACATTGCATAATAATTCAAAACCATGACTGCATCTTCTACATTGATATCTCCATCTCCGTCTGGATCTCCCAATTGATTTCCTGCTGCATACCGCAATGTAATAGAATTCTCTACTGTTTGAATGCCATCCACAACCGACTTCTTTGGTACTGTTGCAATCACACCACCAGTCTCTCCTTTCAACATGGTAACGTTATAATTGTAATTGGTGATTTGAACAGATTCTGAAAATCCAGGATCTACAATGGTAATCGCCTGTTCTTGATAAGATGCCGTTTCTGTTGCTAGATCAGAAATTTTCAACTTATAAGTGGAAACATAGGATTCTGTATTAAGATTATATTCACAGCAATCCAAATAAAAAACATATTCTGTAGTATCTGTTTTTGATTGGGTTGGATCAAGTACTGTATCATAATATAAATCAGAACCTTCCTGCGTCTGCTTTTGAATATTTACATTTACTTTCCGATTACCTTTCAGTAAGATGCGAATACTACCATGCATATCTATCATAGAAGCAGCGTAGGGCATTTCTATCAAACTGATTTCCTCTGCTTCTACAGAAATGGTAAGATGTTGAACAAATAGCGGCACACATACCAGATAAAGCACCGCTTTTTGAATGCAATTCATAAAAAACCTCCATTTTATTTTCTAAGTT
>JAUNJC010000064.1 GCA_030523195.1 Oscillospiraceae bacterium | reverse complement strand
TTCGCTTCCTGCGGAGGCGGGATCACTTAGTGCAAGACCGGATTCTGCATTTACGTACGATTTGGCGGTTGAAGGAACAACGAATGGGCAGATTAAGGTGACGTTTTATACTACTTACAATCCGGGAGTGAGTATACTCGGTGTAGCACTAAAGTATGATTCGAATAGGCTCAGTTTTAGCAAGAGAGTTGTAGATCTTGATTATGCTTCTGTATTGTCTGGAAATGCCAAGTCAAATAATGTGGAAATGGGTTTGGTTACTTCTGTTACGTCAACTCAAGTTGTTCCTAATTCCGGACAGTTGGATTATGAGAATCCAATTTACATATCATATTTTTTTGATGTTAAAGATAAGAGTAAAAGCAATTATGAATTTTCTGCTAACGTATACGCTTATAAATCTCAATTCGAGAATATTAATTTTGACAATACAAATTTAACGGGAAATTATCCTGATGAAACAATTATGGAAACAGTAAATAAGGGAATGTACATACGGAAAATCGGAGATATCATTCCAGACTCTATTATTCGTTTAGAGGATGCTATTGAGGTTTTAAATCTGCTCGCAATATGTGAGGATACAGATACTTATCCAGCACCAAGTATGTTGAATACTTATTTAACATGTAGTTCTTCTTCGCAGCTTTCAAATGGCAGCACGCTTGTCTGGAATCAGCGTTTTAAAGATACGCTGTATGCAAATAATGTTGCATTTGCAGAGGTAGCTGATTGCGATCAAAATGGTCTGATTGAACAAGAAGATGCAGATATGTTGATGGAATATTATGCACAGCAAAGTGCTGCGCAGAGTCCAGAATCTCTAATTAATACTGAGATTTCAAAGGTTGTGTATGCTGAAATTACAATGTAATGCATATAATAAGAAAAGAAATCCGTTTTGTTTTTATATAAGGAGGAATTATTTATGAAAAAAGCAATTAGTGTTTTAGCAGCAGGTGTAATGGCATTGTCTTCTTTGCCGGTATTGAGCGTCAGTGCAGAAGAAATCTATGCTCTTGGCGATGTGGACATGGATGGTATTGTGACTGGACATGATACGGCAATGGTTTCCCGTTATGTGTTGGATGATACCTATACATTGACAGAAGAGCAGTTACAGTTGGCAGATGTCAACGGTGATGGTGAGGTCAATCAGGCAGATGCGGATATACTCTATAATGACATGCAGGTGTATGCTCTTGGCGATGTGGATATGGTGACTGTCATTTATCACAATGGCAATACTGGAGAACACATAGAAGCAGAGCATTCTCGATTGACTGTGAATGATGCTATAGCGATTATGGCTTATTATGTAAGAAAGTGTGCAAGTTTGGAGAATAACTGGACACAGGTACAGTATAATCTGGGTGATTTGAATTTGGATGGTACTGTTGACCTAACAGATGCCTGCTGTGCATTAAATGCTTATACCAGAAGTGTCGCATTATTAAGTCCATTTGGTAATCCAGAACAGTATTATTCTGGAGAAATTGAGATTAGAGTTATGGATCCGGATGATCCAAGTTCAGTTATAGATGATAGCAATGGGGATGCGGTGCTCATTGGTAAGGATCTTATTGATATGGGCAAAAAGTAAGTGAATTATTTGCAATGAAAAGAAGGAAAAGCTTATGAAAAAAGCAATTAGTGTTTTGGCAGCAGGTGTAATGGCATTGTCTTCTTTGCCGGTATTGGGCGTTAGTGCAGAAGAAACCTACGCTCTTGGCGATGTGGATATGGACGGTATTGTAACCGGACATGACACGGCAATGGTGTCTCGTTATGTGTTGGATGATACCTATACATTGACAGAAGAACAGTTACAGTTGGCAGATGTGAATGGCGATGGCGAAGTGAATCAGGCAGATGCGGATACACTCTACAATGAGATGCAGGAATATGTTTTGGGTAATGCAATAGGGATAGAAGAGGGATTGTCTTTTTTAACAGTTAGAAATTCTGTGCAGATTATGGAACACTATGCAAAGCAGTGCGTTAATCAGGACGATGGTTGGACACAGGTACAGAAGAATTTGGCAGATGTGAATTTGGATGGCGTTGTGAATGTGGATGATGTTTATGCAACTTTAAAAATGTATGCTCGTCAATCTGCTGCCCTAACGGTATTTGAAAATGAAGGACAATATTATATTGATAGTATCAATATTGTTCGAGTAGATGATATTATGGATGCAGTCATAAATGGCGAAGAACATGATACTGCGTATATTGATGAAAATGGACATGGTTTTTATAATGGTTAATTGCTGATAAAGGAAAGATGATTTATGAAAAAGGTAATTAGTGTTTTGGCAGCAGGCGTAATGGCATTGTCTTCTTTGCCACTATTGAGTGTCAGTGCAGAAGAAGCGTATGTTCTTGGTGATGTGGACATGGATGGTATTATAACTGGACATGATACGGCAATGGTGTCTCGTTATGTGTTGGATGATACCTATACATTGACAGAAGAGCAGTTACAGTTGGCAGATGTGAATGGCGATGGCGAAGTGAATCAGGCAGATGCAGATATACTTCATGATGAGATGCAGGAGTATGTTTTGGGAAATGTTGTTATGAGGAAAAAGGATACTTTTTATTATGATAGCGAAACTGGTGAAAAAATAGAATGTAAAAAAAGCGTATTATCTGTAGAAGATTCTGTAGTTGTTATGACACACTATGTAAAGTCTTGTGTAAATTTGGAAGATGATTGGACACAGGTACAGGAGAACTTGGCGGATGTGAATCTGGATGGTGTCATTGATATGATGGATGCTACGTGCATGTTGATTATGTATTCTCGTGTTGCTGTAGGATTTACTTGTTTTGAAAACCCAGATCAATATTATGCATCAACACTTGAGACCATTTCGGATGGAAATGAGACAGTAATCAAAAATAATGACTGTGGTGACGTAGTTACTAATGTCGTGATAGAGTAATCCTATAAATCAAATGAATCAAAAAATTTATTTAGTAAATATATTATTATGAAGTAATTTTTTGATTTAGTATCTCAATAAAATTAAATGTAAAGATGTGTTATCATGTGTGCTGTGCAGGTTCGCCTGTACAGCACTTTTTATCATTGGAGAAAATAGTAAATTCCCACAAAGGAAAAAGAATCCGAAAAGATTTTTAAAATATTTGGATAAGTGCTTGCAAATTGCAGTAAAATAGTGTAAAATAAAAGAGTACAGTGCAGTGGCACTGCAAAGGTTTACATTTATCATGAAAGGATGTCAGAAAATGGCAGGTTTGAACAAAGTAACAGTAGACGATATTGATGTAAAGGGCAAGCGGGTGCTTGTACGGGTAGACTTTAATGTACCAATGAAAGACGGCGTGATTACCAATGATAATCGGATTCAGGCTGCATTGCCAACGATTAATAAGCTCGTTTCCGAAGGCGGCAAGGTGATTCTGTGTTCTCATTTGGGCAAACCAAAGAATGGCCCGGAAGCAAAGTTCTCTCTGAAGGCAGCTGCTGACCGTCTGGCAGAACTGGTTTCTGCAAAGGTTACATTTGTACCGTCTGATAAAGTTGTAGATGACAGCGTAAAGGCTGCGGTAAATGCAATGCAGGATGGCGAAATCATTGTTCTGGAAAACACTAGATTCCGTGGTGCGGAAGAAACCAAGAACGGTGAAGCATTCAGCAAGGAATTGGCTTCTCTGGCGGATGCATTTGTAATGGATGCGTTCGGCAGTGCCCATAGAGCACACGCTTCTACTGCTGGCGTGACCAAGTTTGTGAATACCACAGCAGTTGGTTATCTGATGCAGAAGGAAATTCAGTTCTTGGGAAATGCTGTTGAAGATCCGGTTCGTCCATTTGTTGCTATCCTTGGTGGTGCAAAGGTTGCAGATAAGCTGAATGTCATTTCTAATTTGCTCGAAAAATGCGATACTTTGATTATCGGTGGTGGTATGGCATATACTTTCCTGAAGGCAGAGGGTTATGAAGTAGGAACTTCTCTTGTAGATGATACCAAGCTGGATTACTGCAAGGAAATGATGGCAAAAGCCAAGGCAAACGGCAAGCAGCTTCTGTTGCCGATTGATACCGTAACGGCAAAGGCTTTCCCGGATCCGATTGATGCAGAAATTGAAGTAGAAACATATGCTTCTGAACATCTGCCGGCTGATAGAATGGGTTTGGATATCGGCGAAAAGACGCAGGCTCTCTTTGCAGAGGCTGTGAAATCTGCTAAGACTGTTGTTTGGAATGGACCGATGGGCGTATTTGAAAATCCAGTTCTGGCAAAGGGTACTATTGCAGTCGCACAGGCTCTGGCAGATACGGACGCTACTACCATTATCGGCGGCGGTGATTCCGCAGCAGCTGTAATGCAGTTGGGCTTTGCTGATAAGATGAGTCACATTTCTACTGGCGGCGGTGCTTCTCTGGAATACCTCGAAGGCAAGGAACTGCCGGGCGTTGCAGTGATTGCCAATAAGTAAATTTCTTTCGGAAACAGTACCGCTTCTTTCCCTGTAGAAAAGAGGTGGATGTTCCAATCCCGAAAGGATGTGAAATCAGATGAAAAAAATCTGGAAACAAACCGTAGAAACCCATCCAGAAGCGGTTTTGCCGTTTGTCTGCGGCATGCTGTGTGGTGTGGTATTGGGAATGCTGGCGGTTCCATTCTCAAAAGGAGTTATCATTGGCAGTTATAACGGCAGTGATAATAAGGGCAATGGCTGTGAAAACAGCCTGTCAGCAGAATCGGTAAAGGGATTACCGGCAAATGCCGGAAAAAAAGACAGAAAAGAAAATAAAGAATAAGGAGCTGTTCACGATGAACAAGGCATTGAGAAAAGCAGTGATTGCTGGTAACTGGAAAATGAATAAAAACCGCAAGGAAGCAGCAGAGTTGATTGAAGCATTGAAGCCGATTGCTGCGGATAAGACCTGCGGTGTGATTATTTGCGTACCGTTTACCAATCTGGAAACCGCTTTGCGGATGACAGAAGGCACTAACATTGAAGTGGGTGCGGAAAACGTACATTTTGCAGAAAAAGGTGCTTATACTGGTGAAATCTCTGCGGATATGCTGACAGAAATGGGTGTTAAGTATGTCATTGTTGGTCACTCTGAGAGAAGACAGTACTTTGGCGAAACCGATGAAACGGTTAGCAAGAGAACAATGGCTGCTCTGAAAGCTGGCATGACTGTGATTCTGTGTGTTGGAGAAACACTGGAAGAACGGGAATTGGGTATTACAGAAGAAGTTGTTGCAAAGCAGGTAAAGGTTGCGCTGCACGAAGCTTGTGAAAAGTGTGTCAAGAATGTCATCATTGCTTATGAGCCGGTATGGGCAATTGGTACAGGCAAGACTGCTACAGCAGATCAGGCAGAAGAAGTTTGTGCATTTATCCGGAAGACCGTTGCTGGCATGTTTGGTCAGGAAATTGCTGATGGTATGACAATTCAGTACGGCGGTTCGATGAATGAAAAGAACTGTGCAGAACTGCTGGCAAAGGAGAATATTGACGGTGGTCTGATTGGCGGAGCTTCTTTGGTTGCAGAAAAGTTTGGTGTTCTGTTGGAAGAAGCTTCTAAGTAAGCCCATTTCGATACGATCAAAAAAAGACAGGCGGTTTTTGACCGCCTGTTTTTGAAAGGAAGAAGGACAATGAGCAAAAAACCAGTTGCATTGATTATTATGGACGGCTTCGGCTACAATCAGGATGATTATGGCAATGCCATTCGGGCAGCCAAGAAGCCAAATTTGGACAAATTTTTAAAGGGACCGCACACTTTAATTGGTGCAAGCGGTCTGGATGTTGGTCTGCCAGATGGACAGATGGGCAATTCTGAGGTTGGTCACACGAATATTGGTGCAGGCAGAATTGTATATCAGATGTTAGTCAAGATTACAAAGGACATTCAGGATGGTGTGTTCTTTCAGAATAAAGCACTTTGTGATGCAATGGAGAACTGCAAGCAGAAGGGCAGTGCATTGCATTTAATGGGGCTGTTATCACCGGGTGGTGTACACAGTCATATGGAACATCTGTTTGGTTTGTTGGAGATGGCAAAGCGGAATGGATTGGAAAAGGTCTATATTCATGCTTTTTTGGACGGCAGAGACGAACCGCCGGCATCCGCAGCTGGTTTCATGAAAACCACCTGTGAAAAGATGCAGGAAATTGGTGTCGGTAAAGTTGCAACGATTTCTGGGCGGTATTATGCAATGGATCGTGACAATGCATGGGATCGAGTAGAAAAGGCATATGCTGCGATGGTTTACGGTGAGGGTGAAACTGGAACCGATCCAGTACAGGCAATTGAAGATTCCTATGCCAAGGAAGTAACTGATGAATTCATGCTGCCGACTGTAATCGATCCAAATGGGATGATTCGAGAAGAGGACAGCGTTGTTTTCTTCAACTTCCGTCCAGACCGTGCAAGACAGATTACCAGAAGCTTTGTGGATCCGGCATTCAGCGGTTTTGAGCGGAAGAATGGGTTTTTCCCGCTGCATTTTGTTTGCATGGCACAATATGATGCGACCATGCCAAATGTGACCGTTGCATATCCGCCGGAACAGCTGCACATGACAATGGGTGAATATTTGAGTAAGTGTGGAAAAACACAGCTGCGAATTGCAGAAACACAAAAATATGCACATGTTACGTTCTTCTTCAATGGTGGGGAAGAAAAGGTATTTGAGGGCGAAGACCGGATTCTGATTCCAAGTCCGGATGTACCGACGTTTGACCTAAAGCCGGAGATGAGTGCTTATGAAGTAACAGATGCAGTAGTAAAGGCAATTGAAGAGGAAAAGTATGATGTTATCATTTTGAATTATGCAAACTGTGATATGGTTGGTCATACTGGTATTTTTGATGCTGCAAAGGCTGCTGTAGAAGCTGTGGATACCTGCGTTGGCAGAATGGTGGATGCGATTCTGGCAAAGGGTGGTGTGGCTCTGATTACCGCTGACCACGGCAATGCAGATAAGATGTGTGAACCGAACGGTGAACCATTTACGGCACATACAACCAATCCAGTTCCATTTGTTGTGGTTGGAGAAGACTGTGAATTGCGGGAAGGCGGCGTATTGGCTGATATTGCACCAACGATGTTGCAGTTGCTGGAACTGCCGCAGCCGGAAGAGATGACAGGGAAGAGCCTGATTGTTTCTAAGTAAAAAATAGATTACAGATGATTATTGAAAAAAGACCGTGTACAGATTCAGGATGTACACGGTCTTTATCTTTTTGTGAATAAAGCAGGAAAATTCGGGAAAGTTTACATGCACGATAAAAAAGGAAATGTGGTACGGATAACAGATGTATAATATGCAAAATTGTTTCATAAAATGACATATCAAATAAAATGGAGGAGATGGCATGAAACAGCTGACCAAAAAAGTTATCCGACGTACCGTTATCATTCTACTTGTTTGTGCTTGTAGTATCACAGGGGTTTATTTTGGTGGGGAAAAAGCAGAAAAAGCGATACAAACGCTGGCTGTCCGTCCACCCTATGAACCGCCGGTTATTGTATTGGATGCTGGACATGGCGAGTAAACTTAAACATAGTTTTGAAGATACAAAAAGCACTGTTTAACTGGGAGATTCTGTCCGGTTATGCAGTGCTTTTTGCTGGAATTTTGGTTCTTTCTTTTGTTTGGCTACATCATAATACATATTCAACAACATGACACTTTGTGGGAATCATTCTGTTTAAAAAATTCGCTTTGAACTGTTTACGTTTTTGAGGTTACAAGAATGTGCAGTTGTTTTTTGCGTGACGTTATGTTATAATGGAATATAGAATAAAGTTGTGAGGAGGCGACAGCATGAACCGCTATTTTAATATTACAGGGTCTTGCAATCCGCAGGAACATTACATGGTCAATCTGGACAGCCGTCTGGCACAGATTAAAAAGATGGTGGATGCAGGACAGTACTTTGCGATCAATAAGGGGAGACAATATGGAAAAACGACCATGTTGGATGCGCTACAAGAATATTTGAAGCAGCAATATTCTGTGATTTTTTTGGATTTTCAGAGTCAGATGAGCACAGCAATGTTTGAAAATGAAGCAATCTTTGCAAACGCTTTTGCAGATGCTTTTATCGAAGCTGCAATGTTTTCCAATCAAGATGCCCTTATGAAAATTTCAAAATCACAACTGGATGGCATCAACAATTTGGTTGATCTCTTCCGAAAACTAAGCTTTATATGTAAGCTGAATGATAAAAAAATTATTTTAATGATTGATGAGGTGGACAGTGCCGCTAATAATCAGGTGTTTCTGGATTTTTTGGCACAGTTAAGAGAATATTATTTGCAGCGTAATAAACGACCGACATTCCAATCTGTGATTTTAGCAGGTGTTCATGACATCCGAAATTTGCGGCAAAAAATCCGACCAGATGCGGAACATAAGCACAACAGCCCGTGGAACATTGCATCTTCCTTTGATGTAGACATGAGTTTTTCTGTTTCGGATATTGCGGGAATGCTGGAAGATTATGAGAATGACTATCACACAGGAATAAATATCAAGAAGATTTCTCAGTTGATTTATGATTATACTTCCGGTTATCCGGTTCTGGTCTCTACGATTTGCAAATGGATGGATGAGAAAAACACAAAGTGGACAGCAGAAGATTTGACAGGAGCAGTAAAGCAAGTTATCACGGATAGAAGTCCGCTGTTTGAGTCACTGATCAATAAACTGGAAGATGATGAGACGCTGCGAAGCTTGCTGTATGCGATTCTATTTCAAGGAAAAAAGTTTTTATTCAGTGCCTATGATGCAACGATTTACAGTGCAATGATGTATGGTTTTGTGAAGAATCAAAATGGTGCGGTAGCAATTTCCAACCGCATTTTTGAAACAGTGATATATGATTGGTTCATTTCTTTGGAATCAACCAATCATCCGATTTTTTCAGAAGGTGTGAACGACAAATCTCAATTTATCATGGGCAATCAGTTGAACATGGAGAAGATTCTGGAAAAGTTTGTTTTGCACTTTAACGACATCTATGGAACAAAACCGGACAAGTTTAAAGAAGACGATGGCAGAAAACTGTTTTTGCTGTATTTGCGACCGATTATCAATGGAACAGGGAACTATTATATTGAATCCCAAACACGTGACCAGAAGCGGACAGATGTGATTGTAGACTATTTGGGACAGCAGTATATCATCGAACTGAAAATCTGGCGTGGAGAAGAATACAATACGGAAGGTGAACAGCAGCTTTCGGAGTATCTGGATTATTATCATATTGACAAGGGATACTTGCTCAGTTTTAATTTCAATAAGAAGAAACAAAGTGGCGTGCACACCATTGAATTGAATAGCAGAACAATTGTAGAAGCCGTAGTTTGAAAATGAGGCAGATGTGTACATCAAATAAAAGAAAAAAGAGAAAAATTACGGTAATAATATATTTTGCATATAAAGCAGAAAAATGAGTTGAGATTTTGTGCGGGATATCAGTTTTTTATTGACAAAACAAGAAAAATATGTTATAATAATCAAAAATGTACCGTTTATTTGTCTTGATAATATCAAAAATATATTAAAAGGAGAATCACTATGAACCATAAAAATTGTGTCATTGGTAGCTTGCTGAGTTTTGTCTTTTCGGTCGTTCTTATGAGCAATATTATTTTGCTGTTTCCTGTTTCGGCAGAGAAGCTGTTGAAAGATTCTGGCTTGAACTATACTGAGAGTACTGCCTATGATCTCCATTCCTGTGACAGCGGATACACCTCTGCTATTTGGATTAGAACCCAACCGGGAAAAAACTGGACAACAAGCGTGACCAAGTATTCGCTGCTGCTGATTGGTATCGGTGGTTATTCCTCCGCAATGAACAACGACGGCGTTGACTACGATTTTGATGAGATTTTCTTTACAAGCCTTGAAGCAACTTTGCAAAGTGCCCGTGCAAATGGAGCGACAGTGGGACTGCGGTTCCGCTATGATGACAACGGAACTACGAATCCGGAACCCGCCGAATTTTCTCAGGTTTTGCGTCATATTGAGCAAATCGGCGAGAGTGGACTTCTTGAAAAATATGAGGACGTTATTTCATTTATGGAAACCGGTTTTGTAGGAAGCTGGGGAGAACAGTGGGGTGGAAAATATACTTCTTTGGAATATAAGGCACAAGTTCTTGACGGATTTCTGAACATTACGCCTGACAGCATTCCTGTATTGGTACGAACCCCGAATACATTTCGCCAGTGGCTTTCCGATTATTGTGGTATCACTACAACAGCAGCAGATATGCACTATACCATAAATAATCCTGATCTTGCCGCCAAAGCCAAGCGTGTGGGACTGTACAATGACGGCTATATGGGGTCTGACAGTGATCTTGGAACTTATTCAAACCGTGCAGGAGAAATTGCGTGGCTTTCGGAAGCACCTTCATATGGCGGTGAGTTTTCCGGAAGTGACGAATGGAGATTGAAATATACTACCTGGCAGCCGGAAAGTGCTCTTGCTGAAATGTATTATACCAATCTTCTGAGAATTAACGGAAATATATATCGGTCACGTACTGTAAACACTGAATATTCTACGGCAGCGGAGGCACAGGCACGTCTTGCAGAAATTGATGCACTTTATGAAGCGTGTGGGCTCGGTGACTACGATTATGCAGGTACGGTGACCAAAAGCGACAGCGGCTACACTGCCAGCTGGAAGTGGATAGGATATGACGATTTTATTTTTAATAAAGAGCTTGATGCAAAGCTTGGTGTTTCTTGTGACAACAGTGCGTTTTATGGTGAAACTGTGTGGCAGTTTATTCGTGCACACCTTGGATATCGTTATGTTTTACGTTCCAGTGCTCTCACTGCAGCTTCCGAAGCAGGAGACGTTTTCAATATGGAATTTTCTGTAGAAAATACTGGCTTTTCTGAGGCACCAAAGGATAAAGAGGTAGAAGTTCTGCTCTCTGATGGTGTGGTTACTTATACCTATACAACCGATATCAATGCACGATACTGGAAATCAGCAGCGTTGAACGAGGAAAAGCTATCCCTTACTTTGCCTGAAACAATGCATGGTGGGGAGTGGAATGTATATCTACGAATTTCCAATGCCAATTCAGATGCGGCAGATGATATGTTATACTGTACACGTTTTGCCAATGAGGATTTGAAGTATGATGATACACTTTGTGCAAACTATATGGGAACGGTTGTAATTTCTGGTGAGGCAGCTCCTGAAAAAGAAATCACGGAAGATTCCCGTTCAGCAGGCTATTATATGGACACACAAGCGATAAATGTTGATGAAACAGAAACGGTAAATTTGCTTGACAAAAGCTATACATTCTGTGAAGATGGTCATAATGGTTTTACATTCCTTTATAAGATAGAGGGTATTCACGAGAAAATGCAATTAGGAAATTGGTATACTTCATTTAGCATAAACACAACAGGGTATAGCAGTGCTTATACAACATATGGGCTGAATACTCGCAATCAGCAGATTACTGAGGATGGCTATTATGCACTGCATGTTCCGTTTTTTGGATGTGCTTTCAATTGTCAGGAGGCATCTGTAGGAGGCAATACAACGCTTAACACGTTTAGTTTCAATGACAATCGCAATTATTGGAGTGAGGATACCTATACGCTTCTTGGAAAAAATGAGGGCGTTCAGATCACCCCCATTGCATTCGTTGAAGGTGGTCCAGAAGGATATCATGTTACGTTCCATCTTGAAACAGGAGATGTCAGCTACAGTGGAAGCTATGGCTTTGTGGACACGCTTTCTCAATCTATTTCAAATGTATCGGCAGTAACAGCACTTTCTCTTTTGGATAGAGATTGCCCTGAGCAGTATGTTGATGAGGACGGAGATATTTACAAACTGCTTGGTTTTACAACGAAAAAAGATGATAAAAGCTGTATCATCAGCGAAGACTTTATTGCCATTGGAAATGTAGACTTATATCCTTTTTATGAGTTGGATCGATTTGCGACAAATCTGAATCATACCAGAGAAGCACTTACAAACGGAGCGGACAGCCAAGGGGTACATTATATTCTTGACGATGCAACGATGACTGCCACTGTGGGAGACGGAAGTAATTGGGAAAATAACAGCGGTTTCGGAACAGATGGCAGTATCATTATTCCTGCATATGTTATCAGTGACGGAAAAATCTATATGGTAACAG
>JAUNJC010000222.1 GCA_030523195.1 Oscillospiraceae bacterium | reverse complement strand
ATTCTTTTTCCATGCTCTTATTTTAACACTTTTTCTCTATGAACACAAGCTCTTAAAGATTTAGCCAATTGTAGTGAAGAACACATCTACATAAAGTCTGATGGCAGCATTGATGACGGCTTTGAAATCGTAAGTCACCCCATGACCTTAGATTACCATATGAATGAAATGGACTGGGAGTCTATTTTGCATGAAGCTGTAAACATGGGCTATAAATCCCACCAGACAAGCACCTGCGGACTGCATATCCACGTTAATAGAAATGCTTTTGGCGAAAACCAAGCAGAACAGGAAGAAGTCATAAGCCGTATACTCTTCTTTATTGAAAAGCATTGGAACGAACTTTTCCGATTCAGCAGAAGAAGCGAGTACAATATGAACCGCTGGTCTGCCCGTTACGGTTATGAGAAATCCGGCAAGGAAATTCTACAAAAAGCTAAGGATACGGGCAATCGTTATGTTGCAGTAAATCTGAGAAATTACCATACCATAGAGTTCAGACTCTTCCGGGGAACGTTAAAACTGAATACATTGATAGCCACTTTGCAGCTCGTAAATGAGATTTGCAGGGTGGCTCTTTTGTTTTCAGAGGAAGAAATTGAAAAGATGTCTTGATCTGTTTTGGTACGAGATATGGAGCATTATCCAGAATTGGTGCAGTACTTAAAGGAGCGTCAGCTGTATATCAATGAAGAAATTTTTGCGGAGGAGGATATGTAATATGTGTGCGATTTTTGGATTTATGGACTATGGCAAAAGAGTTTCTGCAAGTGTGCTTAAAAGGCTTATTAAAGCTCTTTCTATTGAAGCTGAATGCAGGGGTACAGATGCTACCGGTATTAGCTATGTTAAGGATGGGAAAATGGTAACATTCAAGAAAGCCAAACCTGCCCACAAGGTCAAGTTATACTTTCCAAAGGAAACAACGGCAGTAATGGGTCATACAAGAATGACTACACAGGGCAGTGAGAAGTACAACTACAATAATCACCCATTTGAGGGTAAATGCGGTAATGCAAGCTTTTCTCTTGCTCATAATGGCGTTCTGTACAATGATAAGGAATTAAAGGCAAAATACAATCTTCCTGTAACAGAAATCGAAACTGATAGTTATGTTGCGGTACAGGTCTTAGAACAATTCGGCGGCATAAATGCTGAAAATATCAAGAGAATGTCTGAACTTGTTGAAGGTAGCTTTGTGTTTACAATTCTCGGAAATGACAACACATTGTTTCTTGTAAAAGGCAGCAATCCGCTTACTTTATACAACTTTCCTGACTTGAAATTGTATGTGTATGCAAGCACAAAAAGTATTCTTGACAATGCTTTGAAAAAGTCTGGTATAACCTATAGAAAATCAGAGATCAAGGTCACAGATGGCGAAATTTTGCAGTTAAATCCGGACGGTACTATTAGCAGAAGTACTTTTGAGGTTAAGGAAGGTTTTGATTATTTTTGGAATCCGTATAATTTTAATTCTTATGAAAATGAACTGCTTTTGGAGTATTGCAAAATGTTTGGAGTATCCGAAGAAGACGTAGAACTTCTGCTGGACTATGGCTACGATGCCGATACAATTGAAGAGATGTTAATGGACACAGCAATGCTTGAAGAGGCATTGGCTGAAATCAAAATAGGAGGCAGATAAAATGAAAGGATTTATTGTAGGCGTAATATTTACGCTGGTTGCAGAGGGTGCAGTTGCTGTTGCAATTCTTGCTAATACGGTTGTGAAAGGAGAAGAAGAATGAAAAAGTTCACCAAAATTGCTGTAGAAGTGGCTGTTTGTGCAATCAGCATCATTAAAATTCTGACAAAGAAAAAATAGGAGGTCGTTATGCAGACAGAAACGACGATAATTAAGATCAAGGCGATGTTTTCTGATGATAGAAAGCATA
>JAUNJC010000221.1 GCA_030523195.1 Oscillospiraceae bacterium | reverse complement strand
CGCCATTTTTGTGCAGCCCTCTAACTTTGCAATCTGCTCATAAGACAGCTCACCGAAGAAATAGAGCGTGAGCCTGCGACGCTGTATGTCGGGTAGTTTGGCAATCGCCCTATGTAGCTTTTCATATTCCATGTTCTTTACAGCCGTATCTTCAAGCTGCTCCGCCTTATGGAACGCACGGTCATTTAGTGTCGCTTCTGTCAGTTCAGAATGCTCGATATGCCTGCTTACCCTATTGAGATAGGAAATATCTTCAAGTTCAAAACGGTCAAACGCTTGATATAACACTTCGTCAGTCTCTAAGTGCCGCTGTTTTCCTTTCCCGTCCTTGAATGAGAGGTAATAACGCCCCTCAGTAATCGTCAAAGTGTAAGGATTATACTTGTCCTTTTTACGGTCTGGATGCTTCTTATCCATTTAATTTCCTCCAATCTGAATTTTTGAAATGAAAAAATCCAGATTGGATGGCGGAGAACGGCATCCGACGCTGAAAATATGTGTTTTACAGCGTTCTGCAAAAAACGACAAAAGAAAAACCGTAAAGGCTGTTACACTTTTACGGTTTAAGGAGAATTTATTTCTATTATGTAGAGATTTGACTTCTACTTTGAGGGTATAAGAGTTCCATGCACAAGCATGGCTTTTTTTAACGCATCACCTTTATTCCTGTATGATAATATGTAGATAGTTGCTGCTTTTGATAAGCAGCGGTATGGCTGATTTAGACCAACACAAATAAAAATCCCTCCAAACTCAAAACAGAGAATGGGGGATTTCTCATATAGGCATGACAAAGCAGCCCACCCAAAAACTCCGTTTTTTTTATTCGGTGGGCTTGCTATGTTTCATTGTGCTTCAATCTGTTATGTGTAGTTTCCTAATCACTCCTAATTAAATGTACACTTGAGCTTTTCGTAACTCTCGGTACTTATAACGTGTTCGATTGAGCAGGCATCTTTTTTAGCAATTTCAATGGGAACACCCATTTGCGATAATAACTTGGTAAAAAAGTTATATCTTTCATAAACCTGTGAAGCTAATAACTTCCCTTTTGGACTGAGATGCAGACCGCATCCGTCATCCATCATTATGTAGTCTTTACTTCGTAACTGCTTCATCGCAACAGAAACACTTGCTTTGGAAACGCCCAAGTATTCAGCAACATTTACTGAATGGACGGTGCCTAATTCTAATTGCAAAATAAAAATTGCTTTTAAGTAATCTTCTTTTGATTTTCCTAATTCCAAATCATTCCACCTCCTTTGTAACCTCCGCCGATAGAATACGGTTTATCTTAACTGCAAAAATAATGGTAAGAATTGTGGTCAAAAGGTCTGCCATAGGCTGTACCCATATCACGCCAGTTAAACCAAGCAGGCGAGGTAATGCGAAAACCAGAGGAAAAAAGAAAATTCCCTGTCTGCTCAAGCTAAGCACACTTCCGACCAGACTTTTACCAATGACAAGATAAAGAGACGCATATACCATCTGAAAGCCGAATGTAATAAATAATACTGCATTCAACCTAAGTGCTTTTTCTGCTAAACTAACCATTTCTGCATCTGTACCAAATAGGGATACAATCGGATTTGCAAGTGCAACGAGTATAATGGCAGCAATCACGCAGAATACCGTTGACCAAATCATGCAGAGCTTAATGGACTTTTTTAATCTGTCAAACTTTTTTGCACCATAGTTGTATCCCGCAAACGGCTGAAAACCTTTCAGAAATCCGAAAACAACATAAGTTACAACCGTCATAATACGAGTTACAGCCCCCATAGCCGCTACTGCATAATCTCCATAAGGTTTTGATGCTGTGTTGATGCTTCCCATAGATGCACTTGCAAGAAGCTGAGAGCTTGTGTTCATAGAAAAAAAGTGATAAAATAAGAGTATGGAAAAAGAAT
>JAUNJC010000063.1 GCA_030523195.1 Oscillospiraceae bacterium | reverse complement strand
ATTCCAGCCGTGTTTGTGGATGGTGTGAATGATGGAGATGAAATCAAATTTAACCAGCTGCATAATGGCTGTGACTATGAAATAGAAGCGACTGGAAGGGTGCAGCAAGGGTTTGATATAGGATTTCACAGCATAAACGCTTCCCTATTCTCTGTGTCCGGAACGTATGCCCCTATCGTGAAAGAGATTTGCAAGCTGCTGATCAAGTATGGAAATGTACTCTGTGCTGTTGTATGTGGAAATACAGTAGTTTCCGGTATGAGTTACATAAAAGCCTGTCAGGCACTTGGAATGGACGTGAATATTTCTGTTGCAGACAATGATCAGTTGGCAATGTTGGAAACATATATGAAGCAGGATTACGGTGTATACAGCTATGATGGAATCAAGCGGAATACTTACGTACAGGGGCTTGCACAGTTGTTTCGTCTTCCGGCAGATCAGAAAAAAAGACAAATGAAATCGCATTTGTATGAAGATATGGTACTTCCTTTTCTAAGTCAGAATGCAGTACGAACGATTTTGGATTTTGGATGTGGGAAAGGTGCCTATATCAAAAAGTTGAAGCCGAAGTACAAAGCGGTTGGAGTGGAGTTTTTCAACAATAACGGAAAACAGATCAATCTCTCCATGGGACACCGTATGATTGATGACCTGCTCTCTTTTCTTGCACAGGAGAACGGATTTGACTGTGTTGTATGCGATAGTGTTTTGAATAGTGTCGATTCCATGGAGGCAGAAGAAGCGATTCTCTCGGTTCTGAACGTTTTTGCCAAAAGGGATTTGTTCATTTCTGGCAGAACCATCGAAAGCTATGAATCGAAATTAAAACATAAAAAGTGTTGGAATATTGGGAAACGTCTAGTTGATTTTCTGGATGAAAACGGTATGAGTGCTATGTTTCGGGAAGGAAACTGGTATTTTCAGAAATGGCACAGGAAGGAACAGATTCTTTCGGAACTACAGCAATTTGGATTTACAGTGAAAAAGGTTGTGTGGGGAAACGGTTCCTTTCAGATTCACGCAGTAAAAGCCTTTGATTTGCCGGATGCAGTGAAAAGAAAAGGGCTGCAATTTGAATTCAATCTGCCTTTGCCGGGCGGAAAGCGATACGAGCGACACAAAGAAGTAATTCAGGCGTGTGAAATCGCCGGATTGCTGTAGTACAGCTGGAGGTGGTAGAAATTGAAAAAAGGAGCATGGAGAAACAAAATCAAAAAAGCCTGTATGGATGCCGGCACCTACAGAACCTATTTTGACCAAGTAATTGACACGTTGGCAGACATCTTGGAAAAGCGGGATAATGCTCAGGAACTGTTCAAGAAATCCGGCGGTTCTACCATCGTAAAGCACACAAATAAAGGCGGTGCGACCAATTTGGAAAAAAATCCGGCATTGGTGATCGTGGATGATTTGAACCGCACGGCACTGACCTACTGGCGAGATCTGGGGCTGACGCCAAAAGGCTTGAAAGCGATTGATGAAAAGGCGATGAAAAAAGAAAAAGTATCTGCATTTACGGAGCTGTTGAAAGACCTTGGCGACGAAACACTTTAAGAAGATTGCGGTGCAGTTTGCCGAGGATGTCGTTGCCGGAAAAATCATCGCTGGAAACAACCTGCTGGAATGCAAACGGTTTCTATTCGACTTAGAACGGGAGGAACTGGAGCTGCACACGAAAGAGCCGGATTTGGTGTGCAATATGATTGGGCGGTTCATGGTGCATAAGCAGGGGGAAACGCTGAACGGAGAACCTTTGATGAATACGCCCATGTTGTTGCAGCCGTGGCAGGTATTCTGTGTGTATAATCTGGTGGGATTTTATTACAAGGGCACAAAAGAACAGCGGTACAAGGAAGCGTTCATTTTCATTCCCCGAAAATCCGGTAAGACGCTTTTTATCGCTTCCTTGGCATTTGCACTTGCCATTTTAGAACGCCGTTCCGGGTCGATTATTTACATTGTGGCAGCTTCTCAAAGGCAAGCGTGCGAATCGTTCAATGACATTCTCTATACGTTACGTTATCGTGAGATGATAGATGATTTTCGGGTGCTGAATAATAATGCGGAACATTCCATTCGCTATCAATTTTTGGATTCCGATGGAAGACCAGACGGATCGATCCATATTGAAGCGTTGGCAAGCAATCCGGCTGCACAGGATTCTTTCAACTGCAACATTGCCATTGCGGACGAAGTACACGCTTTCAAAAAATCGGCACAATACAACCGATTCAAGGAAGCGATGAAATCATACACCAACAAGCTGATGATCGGCATTACCACTGCCGGTGACAACATCAATAGTTTTTGCTATCGCCGTTTGGAGTATGCAAAAAAGGTTCTAAATGGGACGGTAAAGGACGATTCCCTTTTCTGTTTTGTTTCCCAGGCGGAGCAGGATGCACGTGGCGATGTAGACTATACTTCCGCATTGCAGCATGAGAAGGCGAATCCATCTTATGGTGTAACCATCCGTCCGGCGGACATGATGCAGGAAGCCTTGCAGGCACAAAACGACCCCCAGCAGCGAAAGGATTTTCTGAGCCGTTCTCTGAACATTTATACCAGTGCCATGAAAGCTTATTTCAATTTGGAAGAGTTTCGTGCTTCTGACAAAGCGTATCACTGGACACTGGAGGAATTGGCAAGGCTGCCGATCGACTGGTATGGGGGAGTGGATTTATCACGGATGTATGACTTGACGGCAGCAGCACTCTACGGGCATTATGCAAAGGAGGACGTGGATATTATCATTACACACGCCTTTTTCCCTATTACCATGGCAGCGAAAAAAGCAGATGAGGACAATATTCCGCTGTTCGGCTGGGCAGATGATGGATGGTTGACGATGTGCAATTCTTCCACAGTGAATGCAGCAGATGTGGTAAATTGGTTTATCACCATGCGGCAGCGTGGATTCAAAATCAAGCAAGTAGGGCATGACCGAAAATTTGCAAGGGAGTACTTCCTTGCAATGAAACAGGCAAAATTTCATATTATTGACCAGCCGCAGTATTATTATCTGAAATCAGAGGGATTCCGGCACATTGAGAAATGGGCAAAAGATGGAAAACTGTATTATTTACATTCGGAAGCTTACGAATACTGTGTAGAGAATGTCAGTGCCATTGAAAAAACAGATGATATGGTACAGTATGAAAAGATAGAAAAGACAAGCCGAATGGATTTGTTTGATGCCAGCGTGTTTGCGTGTATTCGGTATCTGCAAAACATGGAGAAACAACAAAAGGGAAAGAATTGGTGGGGAGAAGAATGATCTGGAATCGAAAAAAGAGAACAAGAAACAAATCACCGGTTGCCTTTCTGTTGTCGGGTGATGCACAAGATACGTTGTGTGTGCCGGGTTATACGACATTGGATCGCTGTCCGGAAGTTATGACTGCCTGCAGGCGGATTGCGGAATTGATTGGTTCTCTAACAATTCATCTGATGGAAAACACCGAACATGGCGACAAACGTGTGATCAATGCATTGAGCCGTAAAATTGACATTTGTCCAATGCATACAATGACACGAAAAACATGGATGGAAGCCATTATCATGAACTTGCTGCTATATGGGAAAGGCAACAGCATTGTAAAAGTACATACGAATGATGGCTATTTGCAAGATTTGGAGCCAATTGCAGCATCACGGATTTCTCTCCCAGAAAACGGAACTTATACTGTGATGATTGATGGAATCCCTTATAATACGGACGAAATCCTGCATTTCGTCTACAATCCAGCACCGAACTGCCTTTGGAAAGGTCGAGGGTTACAAGTATCCTTGCGACCATTTGCAGACAACTTAAAACAGGCAGCGGCAACAGAAAAAGCATTTTTATCCAGCAAGTGGAAACCTTCTGTAATTGTAAAGGTAGACGCATTGACCGATGAATTCAGTTCACCAGCCGGGCGGAAAAGGCTGCTGGAAGATTATGTAGAATCTAGCGAGGTCGGAGAACCGTGGCTGATTCCGGCAGAACAATTTTCTATAGAACAAATCAAACCGCTGTCTTTGTCAGATTTGGCGATCAGCGATGTTGTACAACTGAATCGGCGGATGGTTGCCGCAATTTTAGGTGTGCCGCCATTTCTGCTCGGCGTGGGTGATTACAACAAAGATGCATGGAATGCTTTTGTCAATCACACAGTAAAGCCAATTGTAGTAGGATTACAGCAAGAAATGACTAAAAAGCTGATTCTATCCCCCAAAATGTATATCCGATTCAACGTTTTATCCCTGTTTGATTGGGATATTAAGACGATTGCAGACGTATTCGGCAGTTTATCCGATCGTGGTTTTGTATCAGGAAACGAAGTGCGTGACCGTATGGGATTATCTCCACGAGATGGATTAGATGATTTGCGGATACTGGAAAACTACATTCCCTATGAAATGTCGGCATATCAGAAAAAGTTGGTGCAGGGAGGTGAAAAAGATGGAGATGGAACGGCATAAAACGCAGTACCGCACACTGCAATCGAAGTTTACCACAAGAGAAGAAGACAATGCCCCCGTGATTGAGGGATATTTTGCGGTATTCGATTCGATTTATGATATGGGGTGCGGTATGACAGAAAGCATTGCCCCCGGTGCGTTTTCCAACACAATCTCCGGCGATGTCAGAGCATTAGCAGACCATGATACTCGTCTGGTACTGGGACGTACAACGGCACACACATTAGAACTGCGAGAAGACAGCCATGGATTGTGGGGAAAAATTATCATTAATTCCAAAGATACGGATGCGATGAATTTGTACGAGCGTGTAAAACGTGGGGATGTTTCCCAGTGTAGTTTTGGATTTTGTGTGGTGTCAGAGGAAACATCCTTTCCCACAGAGGATACCATTCACTGGACGATCAAAGAAGTGGAACTATTCGAGGTATCCTGCTGTACCTTCCCAGCATATGAACAAACGGCAATTTCTGCAAGAAAGCAGGATTTGGAAACCATCCAGAAGCGAAAAAACGATGCATGGCGAAAATCCATGTATGTCAGATTGAAAGGAGCGGCTGAAAATGGCACTGAAATCACTGATGCTTCGCAAAAAAATTGATGATAAAAAGAAGTTACTGGACGAACTTCGGGAAAAGTCCCAAGTATTTCAGACACGGGAAACGGAACTGGAACAGGCAATTACAGAAGCCAAGACCGATGCGGAAAAGGCTGCTGTTGAAGCGGAAATTGACCAGTTTGATTCCGACAAGCAAGACAATCAGAAACAGATCAGTGACTTAGAAGCTGAAATTTCTGGTATGGAGCAGGAGTTGGAACATTCTGAAAAGAAACAAGAAACGCCGCCTCCGGCAGGGCCGACAGGCGGAGAAGCAAGAAAGGAGCTGATCACAATGAAAACCAGAACAAATTTTTTCGGCATGAACAGACAGGAACGAGATGCGTTTTTTGCACGAGAAGAGGTAAAGACGTTTCTGGAACGTGTCCGCACCATGGGAAAGGAAAAACGGGCGATTTCTGGTGCGGATTTATTAATTCCAACAATTGTGTTGGATTTGATTAAGGAAAATATCCTGCACGATTCCAAACTGTATCAGCATGTAAACGTCAAGAACGTCCCCGGCAAGGCAAGACAAAATGTGATGGGGGCGATTCCAGAAGCTATATGGACAGAAATGTGCAGCGTTCTGAATGAATTGAACCTCACCTTTAATAATGTGGAAGTAGATGGCTATAAGGTTGGTGGTTACATTGCCATCTGTAATGCCGTTCTGGAGGATTCCGACATTGCACTGGCAAGCGAAATTATTTCTGCAATTGGACAGGCAATCGGGTATGCACTGGATAAGGCAATCTTGTACAGCACTGGTACGAAAATGCCGCTTGGTATTGTTACTCGTTTGACACAGGCAACGAAACCATCCGGTTACTCCGCTACTGCCAGAGCATGGGTAAATCTTACCACCAGCAACGTGCTTGCAATTTCTGGGAAAGCGGATGCGGCACTGTTTAAGGAGTTGGTCATTGCTGCCGGAAATGCTAAGGCAGATTATAGCCACGGCGAACTGTTCTGGGCGATGAACGAAAAAACCTTTACAAAGCTGGTTGCAAACGCCTTAACCATCAATGCTGCTGGTGCCATCGTAACCGGACAGAGCAGCACAATGCCGGTGATTGGCGGAACAATTGAGAAACTCTCCTTTATTCCGGATGATGTTATCATCGGCGGATATGGGGATTTGTATTTGCTGGCTGAGAGAGCAGGTACAACGATTGCACAATCCGAGCACGTTCGCTTCCTCGAAGACCAGACGGTATTCAAGGGAACGGCACGCTATGACGGTATGCCCGTGATTGCAGAAGGGTTTGTGGCAATTGGGATCAGTGGGACAAAACCGGCGGCAAATGCGGTGACATTTGTCGAGGATGCCGCAAATAAGGTCACAACAGGAGATTAATTCGATGTTGGATGTAGATTTGCTTGCCATGCTTAAGATAGACTTGGGCATTACGGCAAAGGCGTATGATGAACGACTGATGCAATACTTACAGACGGCAAAGGCAGAAATTACCCGTGAGGGGATTACACTGTTGGAAACGATAGAGGATGATCAGTTGGTGGTGATGTATGCTGCGTGGAGCTGGCGAAAACGGGATACCGGAGAAGGGATGCCACGTATGCTGCGGCATGCATTGAACAATCGGTTGTTTTCCGAGAAAATGAGGACGGATGCAAATGGATGATGTGCTGACGCTGATTTCCCAGCAGTATGCAATAGACGATTTTGGGGTGCAGCAGATCGTGGGGGAAGAATCGCATGAAATATTTTGCCGGGTAAAGTCCATCAATCGGGCAGAATTTTTTCAGGCGATGAAAGCCGGCTTTCATGCACAAATAGCATTTGCGGTATCACCGGTTGATTATCACAATGAGCCGATTGTAGAATTTCATGGAAAGCGGTATGAGATTTACAGATGTTTTCTTTCCTCCGCAGATGTGATGGAGCTATATGGAAAGGAAAAGGAAGGAACGGTGCAAGGCTGTGACCTATGCAGAGATTGCTGATCTGATTGGTTCTATTGGTTTTCCGAGTGTCTATCATCACTGGGAAAAAGGAAAAGCACCACTTTTGCCGTATCTGGTATTCTACTATGATTCCCGTTCCGATTTCAAAGCCGATAATCGGAATTATCAAAAAATTGTATCGGTTACGCTGGAATTGTACAGTGAGCGGAAAAATTTTGCTGCGGAAGAAGCAGTGGAAGCTGTTCTAGAAAAAAACGGTATTCCGTACACAAAAGAAGAAGTCTATATCGAATCGGAATGTATGTTTGAAAACATATATGAATTTGAAATTTTATTGGATGGGATGCAGCATGAGGAAAGGAATCACCGTGGATCTTCTGGCGGATGAAATTATGAAGGGGTTGCAGGAATACAAAAGCGTGGCCATGGACAATGTGGTGGCAGCGGCAAAAAAGGCAGCAAATGTGACAAAAAAGGAGATTGAAGCAAATGCCCCGAAGAACAAGGGCAATTATGCGAAAAGCTGGAAAGTGACGAAAAGAGTACATAACAGCTGTGAAATTCGGTTCGTTGTGCATTCAAAGGATCATTATCGGCTGACACATTTGCTGGAAAAAGGGCATGTCACCAGAAATGGCGGACGTACAAAGGCACAGCCGCATATTGCTCCGGCAGAAGAGCATGGAAAGCAGATATTTTTAGATGATGTAAAGAAAATGCTGAGCAAATAGCAGAAAGGAAGGTTAATGGCTATGGAAAAGAATAAAGTCAAGTTTGGCTTGAACAAAGTACACTGGGCAAAGATTACGGGCTATGATGAAGATGGAATGCCCGTCTATGCTGCTCCGGTTCGCCTGCCGGGTGCGGTCGATCTGAGCATTGATGCAAATGGAGAAGCCGAACCGTTCTATGCAGACAACTGTGTGTACTATCTTTGCAATAACAATTCCGGCTATGAGGGGGATCTTGAAGTGGCTCTAATCCCTACAGATTTTGCAACTGCCATTCTGAATGAGATTCTGGACAGCAAGGGTGTTCTGGTAGAAAAGAATGATGCGGAAATTGCAGAATTTGCGTTATTTTTCGAGTTCGAGGGGGATAAAAACAAGATTCGTCATGTATTCTATCGCTGTTCTGTTTCCCGTCCGGCAACTGAATCCAGCACAACCAAGGACAGCAAGGAAGTCAAGACGGAAAAGCTGTCTCTGACTGCAACGGCTCTGGAAAATGGTCTGGTAAAAGCAAAGAGCTGCGAACAGACTGACAAGACCGTTTATGACAACTGGTACAAGGCTGTGTATCTGCCGGATTTGATGACTACGGCAACGGAAGAGATTGTATAAGAGATAGGAGGAACGCTTTATGGGAATCCAGAAAAATATTCTGGTAGACGGAAAAGAAGTACCATTCAAGGCGAGTGCAGCCGTACCTCGCCTTTATCGTTTGAAATTTGGACGAGACCTTTTTCAGGATTTTTCCACTTTGCAAAAGTCTGTGGAAGAAAATGAAAATACCGAAGAAGTTTTTAGGCTGGGTATCGATTCGCTGGAGATATTTGAGAGTCTTGCTTACATCATGGCAAAGCATGCGGATTCCAGCGTGCCGGATTCACCAGGCGAATGGTTGGAGCAATTTCAGATTTTTAGTATTTATCGCATTTTACCCCAACTTTTAACATTATGGGGGCTGAATATGAAAACAAAAGCCATTATTAAAAAAAACAACGCCCCATTGACAGAGCCGTAACAACACCGCTGTTTTTGCTGCGGTGTGTACAGTTGGGGTTGTCTATGCGTGATCTGGATACGCTGACAATTGGATGCATTTATGATATGATCATCGAAAAAGAGAACGACAGTTTTGATTATCCGTATCAGGCAACACAAGCAGATTTTGATAACTTTTAAACGGGAAGTCTGTCAAAGAAGGCAGGCTTTTCTCAAAGGCAGGTGAGATACATGGCAAGCAGAATCGCAGGGATTACCGTAGAAATCGGCGGCGATACCACTGGACTGAGTAAGGCATTAGAGGGCGTCAACAGCAATATCCAAAACACGCAAAGCCAACTAAAAGATGTGGAACGGCTGCTGAAACTGGATCCCACCAATACGGAATTGCTGGCACAGAAACAGACTTTATTGACGCAGGCAGTTTCTGCAACCAGCGAGAAGCTGGAAACTCTGAAAACCGCTGCACAACAGGCACAAGGGCAGCTGGAACGCGGCGAAATATCCCAGCAGCAGTTTGATGCTTTGCAACGAGAAATTATCGCCACCACGCAATCTCTGGAACAATATCAACAGGAAGCAAACACACTGTCCGGTACACAGACTTCTCTTTCCGATACGGTCAAAGAACAGAAGCAGCAAATGGAACATCTGAAAGAAGAATATGTAGACGTTGTTGCCCAGTACGGAAACCATTCTGCGGAGGCAAAATCCCTGCGTTCGGAAATAAAGATGCTGAATAGCAGCCTGGGGGATCATGAAGAAAGTTTAGAAAAAGCGGAACAGGATGCCGGAAAATTCTTTGATCGTCTTGATCAGCCTTCCGTTGCGGATCGAATGAAAGGCAGCTTGCAAGCTCTGAATCCCTTTGTGCGAAATATTGGGGAAGAATCAGACGAAGCAGAAAAATCCGTGGACAAACTGAACGATGCTGCAAAAGAAAGTGAAGGAGCATTTTCCATTGCACAGGGGGCAATTGCAACTTTTACTGGGAATTTGCTGACTGGTCTGGCAAACTCTGTGAAAGAAGCGGTTTCCACTTTTGCAGAACTTTCGGAATCCACCATGGAATTTCGGGAGAACATGGCAAAGTTGGAAACCACCGCTGAATCTGCCGGATACTCTACGGAGTATGCCAGCGATGCCTTTAGCCAAATGTATGGTGTGCTGGGCGATGAAACCGCCGCCAATACAACCGTTTCCAATTTCATGAAGCTGGGGGCGTCTACAGAGGATTTGAACAGCCTACTGGAGTCTGCAACTGGTATTTGGGCAACTTATGGCGATTCGATCCCCTTAGATGGGCTTGCCGAATCCGTCAACGAAACGGCTAAGGTGGGACAGATTACCGGCACGCTGGCAGATGCACTCAACTGGGCAGGTGTTTCTGAAGATGATTTTAACGAATCTCTTGCCGCTTGTTCGTTAGAACAACAACGACAGCAGCTGATCATAGATACTTTAAATGGACTGTATTCTGATAGTGCAAAAGCGTATCAAGAAAACAATGCCAGTATTATTTCTGCACGGGAAGCGAATCTTGCATATGAAAACAGCGTTGCAAAGGTTGGCAGTGCGATGGAGCCTCTGACGGCGCAATTTACCTCCCTGAAAGCGGAAATCATCAGCAGTATGATTCCTGGTCTGGAATCGCTGAGTGCAGCGTTTCAGGATGTCTTTGCAGGGGTAGATGGTGCTGGTGCAGACATTTCCACTGCGGTTTCACAGATCATCAGCGGTCTTCTGTCCCAGATGCAGGACATATTGCCGCAACTGCTGACCGCCGTTTCTACTCTGATTACTGGCATTCTGTCCGGCTTACAGGCAAGTATGCCCGAAATCACCGCTGTCATAAGTTCCTTGTTGGAAAGCGTGGTGGATCTGGTGGTGGCAGTGCTGCCGGAACTGGTGACAACTGTCACATCCCTGATTTCTGGGCTGACATCAGAACTCATCAACATGGCACCGGAATTGCTCTCCGCTGCCATTACGCTGTTTGAGGGCTTGCTTACTGCTCTGTCAGAGATCGATTTGGTATCTGGTTCTTCCAATTTAATCGAAGATTTGTGCAATGCACTGTCACAGATGTTGCCGCAGCTGCTTTCTGCTGCAGAGCGGCTGTTTCACGGCATTGTACAAGCATTGCCTAGCGTGTTACAGGATTTACTGATAGAATTGCCCTCTATTATCCGTACAATTACGGTCTTTTTTAATCAAGCAATGCCGCAGATTTTAGCGGCAGCACAATCCATGTTAAATGCGTTGATTGATGCGATTCCGCTGGTGATTCAGGTTCTTGTGACAACGCTGCCGGATATTCTGCATGCGATTGCGAATTTTCTGGTGAATGCTGTTCCGCAGTTGCTTATAGCGGCACAGCAGCTCTTTATGACGTTGGTTAACGCACTTCCAACTGTGATTCAGTCTTTGGTCGCAGCCTTGCCTACACTGATACAGGCATTGGTGCAGTTCCTTATGGATGCGATTCCCACCCTTTTGACTGCCGTTCTTTCTTTTCTTGGTACGATTGTACAGGCGATTCCAACCATTGCAGCGGATTTGTGGAATGCCGTTCCACAGATTCTAAATGCTATCGTCGAAGGATTGGCACCGCTTGCAGAGAAAATAGGAGAAAAATTATCCGAAGCATGGGAGAAATTCAAACAGTGGTGTTCGGATATGTTGGAAAAAGCGAAAACTGGAATGGAAGCGGTTATCCTCAAGATTGTGACATTCTTTCAGGAACTTCCGGGGAACATCTGGGAACATTTATGCGAAATTATTGCCAATGTAGTCAAGTGGTCGCTTGATATGAAAGATAAGGCACAAGAGATGATAACGGGCTTTTTCAGCAATGTCATCAACAAGCTTTCTCAACTTCCCGGTGAAATCTGGGATTGGCTTTGCAGTGTGATTGCAAAAGTAGTCGCATGGTCAATCGACATGAGGAATCAGGCGACGGAAGCAATTTCTGGATTTTTCAGTAATATCATTGATAAAATCAGCAGTTTGCCGGGAGAAGTCTGGAACTGGTTGTCCAATGTCCTTTCTAAGGTGGGTACTTTTGTCATTGATATCGGAAACAAAGCGAGAGATGCCGCATCAGAATTGTGGGACAACCTTGTCAATGGCATTACTGGCTTGCCGAATCGGGTTTATAGTATCGGTTCGGACATTGTGTACGGCATCTGGAATGGTATTTCGGATGTCTGCGGTTGGCTGTGGGGACAGATTTCTGGTTTCTGTCAGCAGATTTGGGATAATATTGCCGGATTTTTCGGGATTGCTTCTCCGTCCAAGCTATTCAAGAAAGAACTGGGCTTTAATTTGGTATACGGTCTCGCAGAAGGTGTGGATGACAAGGTCAAAACGGCAGTCGATGCGGTCAATTCCATGGGGCATGATGTGATGAAAGCTGCGGAAAAGTCGTTGCAGATGGATTGGAATGTCAGTGGTCTGGGTAATGTTCCGAAAGCAAATTCTGTGGTGAACTATTATTACAATAACGACAACAGCCGTACAGTGAATCAGACGAATAACAGTCCGAAATCCCTGTCACGGCTGGAGATTTATAGGTTGACGAGGAATGCGTTAAATTTTTGATGATTTATATTAATATTTTATAAAATATTTCATTATTCAATAATTTCTTCTAATAC
>JAUNJC010000062.1 GCA_030523195.1 Oscillospiraceae bacterium | reverse complement strand
ACCTGCCGCTAATCGTACCATCTGCACCGGTTTTCACAGTCTGTGCGTCTCCAACCTGTACATAATAGTTACCATCTACATCGGAAACAGCACCCTCTGTTTCTGCGGTTGCTTCCTTAAACAGACCAACGGTAACAGAAACATCTGCTACTGGATCTGCCTGCGTGGAATCCTCTGCATTTTCTGTTGTAACGGACTTTGTAAACTCGATGTAGTTCATCTTTGCAGTCGTATCCTTATTGGTCACAACTACATTGACTTCTTCCTTTGTTTCATCCTCTACAACCGGGAAGGTGACTTCATTGTCCTCATAAGAGACTGTAAATTCCTTAGAAGTCGTCTTATTTGCCTTTTGATCGGCTTCTGTGAGATATACATCCTTGGTAATGGTATCTCCTACCTTATTACCATCCTTATCACATTCATATACGGAATAGCTGCCTGCTTCCAAATCTGTGAAGTTTACAGAACCGCCAGCATTGACAGACTTCACCTCAATCAATTCATCATTCGCATCCGCATTATACAATCCGACATAGAATGCTGGCGAAGTCTTAATATCTTCTGAAACCATTGCCTTGGTCACATGAATGCTATAGGTCTGATTCTGTGTATTTTTAATAGAAACGGTTTCTTCCTTGTTTGCTGTCAGTGTTACGCCATTTCCATCATATTCAACAGCATAAGAAAGACCATTGGCAGAATTGTACTTGTAAAGATCTGTATCTGTCAATACGCCATTTGCGTTGGTTTCCAATACATAAAATTCCTTGCCAACTGGTACATCGGTAAAGGTAACAGAACCTTCTGTTACACTGCCGCCAATGGACAATGCCTTGACATCGGCATCCATATACCGTTCATAAGTACCGTTATTCTCGGTAAACAGAGCAAAGTAAACGGTATCTGCCTTTGTGCCGCCAGCCAGCGTCTTGTTAACGGTAATCTTACCAACTTCCTTGGTGTTTGTGACAGTCACATTATTGAGCGATTTTTCTGTGTCAATCACTGCACCTGTTGCAGCATCTGCTGCCGCTTCTGCACCATCTGCCTTGTAAGTTACCTTATAAGCAGAGCTGCCGTCCAACAGCACATTGCCGTTGAAATCGGTTTCAAATACTGCAATGGCATTTGCTTGATTTGTCTTTTTCGTTTCCAGCAGTGCATAATCCAAATCCTGCATGGTAATGCTGCCTGTTGACTGGCTATCGCCCAATGTCATCGGCATTACATCACTCAGACGATTGTATTTGCCGCCGCCCAAAACTTCAAACAATGCAAAATAGAATGTGCCGCCTGTTGTACCATTCAGTTCTTTATTAATAGTAATGGTATTGGATGCGGTCGGGGTTTCTACCCACACACCAACCTTTGCCGGTTCTGCAACCATATAGGTATCGCCCAGAATCATCTGGTTCTGATAACCATATGCGAAGCTGTTCCATGCAATGTTTTCTTCTCCAGTATTCTTAACATATGCCGGAACCGTACCAGTAAAGGTAACAACAACCTGTTCATCCGGTGCTACTATGACACTCGGATCAATTTCAATCCGGAAGTTATAAGCACCCTCTGCACTGTCTGACCAATTCATGATGTCATTCTGACCACGCCAGTCGCCAGAATATTCGTTCAGCGGAGATTCTTTATCCTTAGAATATGTGATTTTGTAATCAACAGTCTTACCGCCAACGGTAACAGAATCAATCTGCTTGAATGCAACTTCAAATGCAGAATTTCTCTCATAATCCGAAACCAGACCCTTATCTCCGATAAACGGCAAGCGGTCAATGATAACGAAGTTTTCCAAATCCTGTACAGAAGTATTCTCGACAATCAGTTGATACTGCACATCTTCTGCCTGCATACCCTGTACATAGTTGTGGGTAGGCTGTCGGCTGTAACCGGTATCCGTAATTGGGTCTTCATGTCCATCTTTGTCAACCGTATGATTTTGACTGGTATACGTAATGGTTTTCCATGATTCTGTTGTCAAACCAACGATATTGTAGTTTGCAGAGTTATGAATTTCCTTGCCGTCTGCTTCACCAGCAACGACATCATGTACCGTAAATGCCTGTTCAAAGGTTGCATAACCAGTATTGGTAATGGTACCTTCCTTTTCCATGCCTTCCTTTACCACAGCGGAAAATTCAATGACCAGAAGTTCATTGGTTTCCAGTGCGTAGGCATCCTCATTACAGTTCCATGTCACGGTATTCGTATCCATATTATACTGGAAAGATGGATAATCCACTACCGTACCACCTGTCAACAAACCAGTTTCATCCACGGAATAACCAGCTTGTGTATCCGTATCATACTTATACTTAACCGCTCTTGCCGTAAAGCCTGTCGTACCATCATCATACTGATAGTTATTCGGCAAAGTATCGGTAATGGTATAATTTTTAAGTGTTGCCAAATCGGAACTCTTGCCATTCCCATTATAAACAACTGCGTGCCAAATCAGCGTATCGCCGGCAGTGATAAAGCCTTCATTGACTGGCTGCAACAATTCAGCATCATATTGTGTACCCGGGAAAGAAGCTGCTGCCAATTTTGCAAAGCCCGGTGCAGGTGTCTTCTTGGTAAAGATCACATCTGCGGTTACGTTCGGTTTTTTATCCTTGATAATCGTATCTCCATCCGTTACAAGCACTCTGGAAACGGTATTGGTTAGGGTTTCCTTCTTGTCATCCGAACGGAAATAATCCGAAGAGGTCAGCAAATCATTTGCCATCGCTTCTTTGAGCTTGGTTTTGTAAGTAATCGTAATGGGATTCGCATATCCATTCAATGCTGTATCGAATGTAAACGTAATGGATAAGTTTCTTCCACTCTGTTTTACAGTCCCTAATGTTGCATTCGTCAAATTTGCAGAATCCGCTACATAAGCCATGCCCTCTGGCAAAACGTCTGTGATGGTGAATGTTTTTCCATAATAATTCGTACTATCACTCTTATTCGGTGAAAGCGTAATGGTGTAAGTAAATTCTTTCTCTTTCAATGCCTCTAACGTCATGGAAGAGATTTCTGTGCTCGCATCATCTTTAGCAACATCTTTCTTAGTGTCAAAAGAAAAATCATATGGCACCTTCACAGAAGTAGCTGCATACGAACCGTTTGTAGATTCCCACAAACCACTATCTGGTTTTAAATAACTGCTATATGGATAAAATGCCACATAGTTTCTATAGTAACTATCCCGTGCACCATCCATACTATTACCATTCATCGTAGTAGTATATTCAAATTCAATATACTGTCCCGGCTCTAATGTTAAAGCTTCTTCAGGAATTCGAATTCCCCATGTAGTATTGTTATTAGCATCATTAGCCCAATAGTAGTCGCCTACATTTTCCGAACCAGTATAGATTCCTGTGCAGTTGACAATTTTAATGGTGTCCGAAATTTCAGAAGAAGTCTGTCGATACCAACCCTCTGATAACAAAAGACCCTTGAGCACTTCACCATTGGAATTTATGAATTTCACACGGAACGTCGCTTTCTGTCCAGTAGAAAAGCCATCAAAACCATCTTGCTGATTATCATTTTTATCTACTAATGTATTTCCGTTTTCATCCACAATCCACTTTTCAGCCGCATATTTTGGCGGTGTTGCGGTTGCAGTATCTTTCTGCTCTGTAACATCATCCGCTTTTATGGTTGCGGTGTTAGAAATCGAACTTACTGTGTCCGTTGTTTTACATTCAATGGTAATTACAACTTCTGTCTGTGGCTCCAACGCATCAATCACAAAACCACTTTCGCTGACAAGCTGATCATATGTCACATTGATGGACGTTGTATTGCTTGGTTGATATGTCTCTCGAATCTCAGCACTGATACCAGATACAATCAGTTGTCCATTATCTACATATTCTTTCAGTTCTGTATCCTTGATGACAACATTCTTTGCCGCAGCATCTCCAGTGCTTTTGCCTGTAATCGTGAAGGTCAATGTCTGGTCAGCTGTGTTCGCAAGAATGTCTACACTGCTATTTCCATTCACCTGCTTGCCAATCGTTAAATTTGGTGTTTTCTTGCCAAATCCGATCTCATTGGTTGGTTTTCCGTCTACAATCGCTGTATTGTAAATATTTCCGTTATTTGTAGTCGGAATGGATACCACTTTACCCTTAATGGTAATCTTGACAGGTGAATTACCAGTTTCGTCTGCAATAACAGTCGGAATAGAAATGGTTAAATCACCATTTAAAGAAACAAAATCTCCTGAATCAATCCGATAACTTTCAAACTGAATGCCTTCTGGCTGTTTGTCTGTTACCAATACATTAGAAGCATCTGTGTTACCAGTATTTTTTACGGTAATTTCATAGGTTACTTCATCGCCAACCTCATATTTGACATTGCCACTTTTTCCAACGTAACCACTCTTATTTGCTGAAATATTGATAGTGGCTTCTGTTGAATAGAAGGTTTCGCCTGTATCGCCACCGTAGGTACCATTACCAGCATCGATTCCTGTCAATGTATTGGACAATTCAGTGGTTGCATTGTCTGCAATGGTAACATTCAGCGTAATGGTGAGGGTTTCACCGACTGCCAATTTCTTTG
Source organism: Oscillospiraceae bacterium (assembly GCA_030523195.1). Taxonomy (GTDB): domain Bacteria; phylum Bacillota; class Clostridia; order Oscillospirales; family Ruminococcaceae; genus Ruminococcus_C. The sequence continues at coordinate 7,954 of JAUNJC010000062.1, read as the reverse complement.
ATACAACAATTTGATTCTTATCTGTATCTAAGGTTACGCCCTCTATGCTAGCAGGTGTCATTCCATTCAATGTCACACCTTCTGGCATCGTATCCGTGAATTCGATTGTACCATCAGCAGTACCATTATTGGTTACTTTAATGGTATAGGTTGCACTCTCTTCCTTTCCATCTCCTGATATATAGGTATTTCCACCTGAGCCAACCTGACCAGTTTTTTCAAACACGAAATTCGGTGCTGCATCTTTACCGGTAAATGTAACAGTTTTTCCATCCAACTCATTTGCAATCGAATCTTTGTCCGTTTTCAGTGTACCAGTAATATTAACTGTCAATGTACTGTTTGCCGGAAGCGAACCATTACCAGTAATTGTATTACCAGACTTGCTTACCAGACTATCTGTGGAACCGCCATTGCTCAGACTTGCTGTATAAGAAATATCCGTAATGTCACTATCCAAAACATCCTCAAAGGAAAATGCACCTTCAATATTACCCGTATTCTTTACAGTAATGGTGTAATATACCTTGGTGGCAATTCCCTTGGTATAGGTATTTCCGCCACCTTCTACATAACCGGTCTTGGCATAGCTGATATCTGCTTTACCTTCTTCGCCATTGAAGGTAATCGTTTCATCAGTTTTGTTATCATCTACTGTATCCTTTGTACCATTGTCCGGTCTGGTCAATGTATTGGCAACAGAGGATTCTGTCGTATTCAGTGTTCCCTTTACGGTAATGGTCAATACCTGTCCTGCTTCCAGTGTGCCGGAACCTGAAACCGTATTGCCATTCAAAGCAAATGCTCCTGTCGGCACTGTGCCAGTATTCACAGAAGCGGAAATCTGGCTTTCATCTGTTACCGTTACATCTGCTTGTGACAAATCATCTGAATACTCAAATTGACCTGCTGTATTACCGCTGTTCTTAACGGTGATGATATACGTTACAGGGGTATCCTGTCCTTGAATATACTTGCTTCCAGAATTCGTATAACCTGTCTTCTGATAAGAAACAGCTGGTGCGACCTTTTCCACTTCAATGGAAGCTTCTACTTCTGATGTTTCTTTTCCATCATAATTACCCTTTGCCGTGTTGGTTAGCCATACACTGGTATCATTACCGAACTGAATCGTGTTGCTGTCATCTATCGTACAAACAACAGTTGCGGTAACCGTTGCACCGGCTGCTACATTGTTAAATGTAATGGTATTACCGCTTACAGAACCGTTTCCAGAAGTAATTTCTTTCACGGTCAAACCATCCAAAGCGGTATCTGTTACTTTCAAGTCAGCAGCCTTTCCGCCGGTATTAGTAGCAGAAATGGTAAAGGTGACTTCTTCGCCCGGTTTATACTTCTTGGAATTGTCCACACTCTTCCGCAGCGTAAAGTTTGCCGGTTCTGGTGTCGGAACCTTCAGGGAAACCGTATTGTCTCCCAAGCTGTAGCTATATGCATCCTTACCAGATGGTCTTGCATTTACTTTCAAAGTATTTGCAACAACTCCAGCTGTTGTAAATTTAGAAGTATCCACGGTTGTGTTGCTCAGCTGGAATGGAAACTTGATATTCACTGCACTCATTTCCGCTGTTGCGACAGGCGGATTTGTTCCAGTTTCAATGTTTTTGCTGTCGATTTTAAATTGAATCGTAGCAGTAGAGCCACTTGCAGAAACCGTCAGATCCGATGCGGTATAGCCTGCATTTGCAACCGCAGTTTGAATTGCAGTTTCCAATGCACTCTGTGCACCAGCGGTAAAGGTCAATCCTGCCGGCAGGGAGATGGTATCTGTAAATTCCAGACCGGTTGCCCACCATGCACCTTTGGCAGTTGTCGGATTATTCGGCGACGCACTCAGTGTATAATTGACAGTAACACCGTTTGCAATGTCGTCTGCCTTAATCTCTGTCTTATCTTCTGTTTTATTTTGCGACCACTTTAATTCTGATTCTGGCGTAATACTGCCACTGGCTGATTTACCAGTTTGCGTATTTACCACCTTCACTGTGGTCGATTCCCCATCCGGTGTCGTACCATTTTTAAATTTGGCACTTAACCGAATGACTTTTGTGTCACCATTCTTAATGTTAAATTCTACATAACGTGTTCCATCTGCATTCACATGCAGGGTGTAGCCATTATAAACAGCACCATCCTTGAATCCGTCCCCCGCAAAGTTCGGAAGTAACAGATTCTCATCTGTGATATACACACGATATGTATTTTGTTGCCCCGGAATCTGATGAACATTATTTCCTGAAACAGAAATCATCAGATAAAACAACTCGCCAGATTCCGTGGTGGTAACATTGTTGAAACGGCTGTCCTTGAATTCAACCTTATAGTTGGTTGTAACAAGGGGACCGCCCCAGCCGCCGCCACCCCAGCCCGGCCAGAAGCCGCCACCGCCCCACGCCGAAGCCGTCAGGGAGCTTAGCGGCACGCTTACAATGATCATCAAAATTGCAAGCAGCATGCTGATCACACGTTTTATGCGTGATACCTTTCGGATTTCCTCCATTGATTTTCCCGCCCTGTGTCAAAGCGGTTCTCCACTCCTTTCTATATTTCTGCGACACAGTTGTTTTTATTTCCGCGTTTCATCCCGTTTTTCCCAGTTAGTTATTCATACAGGGATAAATACACGCTATTATTATATCATAACGTCGTTTAAAATTCAACCATTCTTTCCATTTTTATCGGCATCCCCAGACTTTTTTTCCATTTTGACCAAATTTGCAATAAAAATATTGTATAGAATGGCATCCTAAATTCCATATTCTGCAAATCCGGCGCTTATTTATATGAAAATAACATAATATTTTCTTACAATTTGGTCTATTTTCCGACAAACTGCATAAAAATTAATGCTATACGCTTTTTGCAAGCAAAAAGCGGTCTCTCCAAAAAGGTGAAACCGCTTTTGATTTCAAATTAAAACAGTGTCTTCAACAACAATCAGTTGATAATCGTTTCTTCTGTTTCCTTATCGAATAAGTGCATTCTGTTCGGATCCAGAGCAACCTTAATCGTATCCTGCGGCTTTGCAGTGGAACGAGGATCTACACGAGCAGTCAACGGAATACCAGCACAATCCAGATACAGGAAGTTTTCAGCACCCATCATTTCTGTGATTTCAACGCCGCAGCTTATAATACCAGTTGTTGCATTGGACAGGAACATTTCATCATCGTGAATTGCCTCTGGACGAATACCAAGGATCACTTCCTTATCCACATAACTTGCCAGCTTCCGATCTTCCTTAGAAGCCGGAATTGCCAAAGTATACTGCTTGCCGAACTCTACAAAATAACCCGTGTTATTCTTCTTCAATACCGCATCAATGAAGTTCATCTGCGGAGAACCGAGGAATCCTGCAACGAACTTGTTACCCGGTCTCTCATACAGAGCCTGCGGTGTATCAATCTGCTGGATGATACCATCCTTCATAACAACGATTCTGTCACCGAGTGTCATAGCTTCTGTCTGGTCATGGGTAACGTAAATGAATGTGGTACCCAACTTCTTGTGAATCTTGGAAATTTCCGTTCTCATCTGTGCACGCAGCTTTGCGTCCAAGTTAGAAAGCGGTTCGTCAAGCAGAAAGACCTGCGGATTCCGGACAATGGCACGACCCATAGCAACACGCTGTCTCTGACCACCGGACATTGCCTTTGGTTTCCGGTCGAGCAGGTGGCTCAGGTCAAGAATCTTTGCAGCTTCTTTTACCTTCCGATCAATTTCATCCTTCGGTACTTTTCTCAGCTTCAGACCGAATGCCATGTTCTCATAAACAGTCATATGCGGATACAGAGCGTAGTTCTGGAATACCATTGCAATATCTCTGTCCTTCGGCTCAATATCATTTACCAAACGGTCACCAATATACAACTCACCCTTGGAAATTTCCTCCAAACCTGCAATCATACGCAGTGTGGTAGATTTACCGCATCCAGACGGACCAACCAGAACAATAAATTCCTTATCCTTAATTTCGATATTAACATCCTTTACCGCAGTAACATTGCCTGGGTAAATTTTGTAGATGTGTCTCAATGATAAACTAGCCATTGATGCAATCCTCCTGTAACATATTTTAATTTTTGAAAAACGAACAGGCTAAACGGGCAAACCGATCTCCTGTAAAACAGCCAGAACATTGTTTCGATCTTAGCTCTGATATAATCATAACAGAGTTTTGATTTTTTTTCAAGTCGTGATATGCCCAAATTTCAGCGTGTACATTTATCAAATATGACGAACTTTTTTTTCAAATATGTCATTTCGTCAAAAAAAGGGGCTCTCAAACGGTTGAATTTTATTTTTTTGTATAAAATGAATGATTTCTGCACCACATGAGACGATAAAATTTTTTGTTAATTTTTTACCATTCTTTGCATCTTTCGACCAGCATCGACAGCCAAGTTGGATCACTGGGCTGTTGCAGCTGTTCCATCTGTACCGCCGTAAGCAAAACACAATCCCCGGGCTGCAAGTCAGACGGCAGGCAAAGTCCACCTATCGCAATCCGCTGCAATTGTTCCACATGATTTCCAACTGCTGCCATCATTCGCCGCACCTGATGATATTTCCCTTCTTGCAGGCAAATAACTGCTTCCTGTTGTATCTCTGGGACAGGTAATATTTCTGCTGGAAGGCAGTGTGTACCATCTGCCAGTGTCAGACCGGCTGCTAACTGCTCTGCATACTGCACTTCATAGGGACGAGCGAGCTGCATTCGATAATATTTTGAGATATGCCGCTTAGGGGCAAGCAATGTATGCGAAAATGCACCATCATTCGTCAGCAGCAACAAACCAGTGGTGTCCTTGTCCAGCCTACCGACTGGAAATAAACCTTTTCTCTGTAAATCCGGCGGGATCAATTCCATGACAGTTTTTTCTGCTGCATCCGTAACAGCACAGACATATCCAAGCGGCTTATACAATAATAAACAGTAACAAGATACAGCCGCTGTCACGGGCTTGCCTTGCAGACAAATGATATCCGTCTGACTGACAGCAATTTCTGGCCGTTTTACAATGCAGTTATTTACTGAAACCTGCCCACTGCGAATCAGCTGTTTCAGCTGACTGCGTGTATAATTTGTAGCATCTGAAAGCCATTTATCCAGTCGCACGAAATTCCTCCTTGGGTTCTTTTTTTTCTTTTTTTATCATACGTTTAATTGAAAACCACATTTTCTGTGTGTTTGGTGCGCAAAACTTGTTCTTCAAACTCACGTTTATCTTATGAAAAGAGGTGTTTCCTTTGCGAAAAATGCAAATCCGATTCCTGATTGCTGCTGTGATCCTGCTCGGCAGCGGTTTTCTCCTGCGGCAATGCCTGCATCGTCCCAATAGCATATCGTCTAATCCCACGCTCCCAGCTTTCTACAAAATGCCAGATGACAAGGCACGCCTTCAGTTCCTGACAGAACACAACCTCACACCAGAAGCGTCTGCACCAGTCCGCACCTGTCCAGTTACCATTCCAGCAAAAGAAAAAGACAGCTCCGTTTACCAGATGTATTCCACCCTGCAAACGGAGCAGCAACTCCCTCTAACATATTTTTGCGGCTGTAAGGGAATGGAATACACCTATACCCTTCCAGAACACGCCTATGTTTCTCTTCTGCTGGCAGAAGATGGTCTGCTGCTTGCTGCTGTCCGTTACGATGCTGCCAAGCCACAAACACTTTTTCCAGTTATCGAATCAGTGTAAATTTTCCGATCAGCGGTAAAGTCTTTGCCTTTCCCTGTGCTGCCTGCACAATGCCATAAATCATCCATGCCAAAGCAGCCAGCGAAATGACCAGACTCACCAATGCACAAATAATCTTCCCAATAAAAGGAATCCAGCCAATCATAAGTTGTAAAACAATATTGACAATGCCCAATATCAAACAGGTCAGAAACAAAATCAGTCCCTGATTGGCATGAAATCTTCCAAATCCTGACTGTGGTGCACAAACCAATGGCAGGAAAAAAAGAATGCCAAAATACGCCAATATTGACCAAACCTTTGCATCCTGTACATCCTGCGTGTCAAACTCTGTAGTTTTATCTTCTACATCAAAAGTATTGTTCATATCCATAATGTATTTTCCCCCATCTCATTTTCATCTGTTGTTTCTTCATCCAAAGCACTAATTGCAGCCACAAAACTTGCAACATCGGTAAAATCCTGATATACAGAAGCAAATCGAATATAGGCAACTGCATCAATCTGTTTTAAATGCTCCATTACCCAATTCCCAATTGCAATTGAGGTCACAGTACTGCACATTGTATTGGCACACTGCTGTTCAATTCCTTCTGCAATGGCAGTCACTTGTTCCACACTCACTGGCCGTTTTTTTATGGCATTAAAAATACCAGTAATCAATTTCTGCCGATCAAACGGCTCAAAACTGCCATCCCGTTTCTGCACCATCAGCAGGGGACGTTCCACTGCTTCATAGGTTGTAAATCGTTTTCCGCAAACAGCACATTCTCTTCTCCTGCGGATTCTCAACTCTGCTGGACGAGAGTCCAGCACACGTGTATCTTTTGCACCACAAAATGGGCATTGCATCGTTTCATTCCTCCTTATCCTGACAGCTTTTGATCATACGCTGTAATATGTGATAGTTATGCAGCAAATCCTGCAATGTACGAAATCCGCTGCGATAAATCTCTAACATCACTGTACAGTCCGGACTGACCACTGAAAGCGTCTGTAAAAATGATTTTACAGCAAACCGACCGGATCCAATTGGCAGACAATCGCCATATTCTCCATGATCACTAATGTGTACATGTACAATCTGACTGCCAAGCGCTTTCAGCATCTGCATGGGATCTTCCTTAGAACGAACCGCCTGCTTGACATCTAATACAAACTTTATGTTATGTCCCATCTTCTGCTGCATTTCCTGCAAAAATGCCAGTGAACGGCTCGCACAGCGTGCAACATTTTCCTGTGCAACGGTGATTCCATAGGACTTTCCGAGGTCAGCTAATTTTCCGAAGCGTTCGCAATAAAAATCCATATCCATTCCTGCCAGCTGTTTATTCCCGTGCAAAACAAAAATAGTAGCCCCCAGCTGCTGCATAGCGGTAAAATAATTTCGACAATACTCCAAAAAGTCATGCAATCGCCGTTCATAGTTAGAAAACAGCATCATCGACTCAACCTCACTGGTAAATGGATGCAACGAACAGCATTGCACCTCAAATCGTTGCAAAATATCTGCCATCGCTGCCACGAAACTGCGTTTTAATTCTGCATGTGCATTGATGAACACCTCCACTGCTGCCACACCGCCGAGTGCCAGATCATAGAGGGCTTCCTCCGTGGGCTGTGGATACAGACAGGCAGTCGAAACGCCTGCTTTCAACATAGGGAAGATCTCCTTTCCAGCAGTTTGCTGCAAATCATGTAAAAATCATCTGCGATCTTTATTATTTTTGAGAAAATAAATTGGAATGGCAATAAGGACAAACCGCCATAAATCCATGCCGCATGGTAACCGATGCCCCACAATTAGGACAACAGCATACATCCGTCAATTGTTCCACACCATTTCCATTGCAATAGAGCACGATTTGCAAGGTATCTGCATGCTGCATCATGCAATTCATTAGGTAGCCACGCTTGAGCAGCGTTTGAAACGACTTTGTAACTGCATTCTCAGATTTTCCAAAAGAAGCAGCCAATTTTTCCACAGGGAGAATCCCATCCGCATCCAGTTCAAAAAACGTATTGAAATGTGTTGCAGTTCCAATCCGCCGGAATAACACAATCGCCCATGCAACCAGAAAGCCAAAAAACACTAAAATACCAAATGCAACCGAAAGATCCTCTCTGCCATCGGCAACAGAAGCATTTTCCGCCAATTTAGAAATGGACAACCCCAATCCAATGATACCAATAAAAATCCATGGAGCACTGAAAATCAACAGCAAAATCG
>JAUNJC010000220.1 GCA_030523195.1 Oscillospiraceae bacterium | reverse complement strand
GTTTCAATCGGACGGATGAATCCAGTGAAAAGATTTGATCGGGCAATTGAAGCTGCCAAAATTTTGAAAGATCACGGAATTGAGTTTAGATGGTTCCTGGTGGGAGAAGGCGAAGAAAAAGAAAAATTACAGGCGCTTGTTGAAAAGCTTGACTTGTTGAAAGAGTTTGTGTTTGTGGGAGTAAAGAGCAATCCGTATCCATACATAAAAAATGCAGATATTTTTGTTCAGACATCGGATAATGAGGGAAAATCGCTGGTACTTGATGAGGCAAAAATTCTGCACTGCCCAGTCGTAGTAACAAACTACATGACAGTGGCAGACGCAGTAAGCAACGAAAAAAATGGATTGATTGCAGATTTTGATCCGCAGTCAGTGGCGCAGTGTATTATGCGGTATGTACAGGAACCAGAACTATACAACAGGATTCAGAGAGAACTGGCATCCCATGAATATGGCAATGAGTCGGAAATTGAAAAATACATGATGCTCTGGAAAAAGTGAAAGCGTGAAAAAATGAAACATTTTATCATAACAGTTGATACGGAAGGCGATAATCTTTGGACGTGGCATCCGGGTGATGATATAACAACGGAGAATGCAAAGAGTATCCCTCGATTTCAAAACCTCTGCGAAAAATATGGGCTGATTCCAACCTATCTGACAAACTACGAAATGGCCTGTGATGATAGGTGGGTCACTTATGGAGCTGCAAAAGCGAGAGAAGGAAAATGCGAAATTGGAATGCATATTCATGCATGGAATTCTCCGCCTGAATTTGCGCTGGAAAATAGATACGGCGGGAATCCGTACATTACAGAGTATCCAGAAGAAGTTGCGGCAAAAAAGGTGCAGGAACTGATGAAACTTCTGCAAGAACGCTTTGAGATGAATATTACATCCAATCGTTCAGGACGGTGGGCAACAAATGATGCATATTTTAATATCTTGAAACAGGTAGGAATCAAGGTGGATTGCTCTGTTACACCACAGTTGGATCTTTCGAAAATTCCGGGATGTATGAAAAATTGCGGGAATGATTATCGAAAATATCCGCTTAAGCCATATTATCCTGTTGAGGGGCTGCTGGAAGTGCCGATGACGACACGGCATATTCGATGCATGACAGGCGGCTCGTTAAAACATAAGGTCAAGACGGTACTTTTAGGGCAAGAAATATGGCTGAGGCCATTTACAAAATCGATGAAGGATCTGTTGAGACTTACCAGAGCTGTGGAAAAGGATGGGGTAGAATACCTGGAATTTATGGTACATTCTTCAGAGCTTATGGCAGGAGGTAGTCCTTATTTCCGAGATGAAGAGGAAATAGAACTGCTTTACTCGATTTTGGAGAGGTATTTTCAGATGATCGCTGAAAATAAATATCAGGGAATTGGGTTGTCTGACTTTGAAAGGAAGTATAAAAATGCTGAATAAAATCAAAAAAATCTTTACGGATTCGCATAAAGAAGCTCTGAAAGCTGGTATGGTAGAAGGTGAGCGTGTCAGTGTGATGGGGGGGGGGGGTAAACTTTGGCTCGGAACCCTATCTAATCAAGCTAGGAGATGACGTTCGTATTTCGTTTGATGTTACGTTTGTGAACCATGATGGAGGAACATGGGCATTCCGTGACAGGAAAGAATATAGAGATGTAATAAAATACGGAAGAATTGAAGTAGGAAATCGCACATTTATAGGATGCAAATCAATTATTATGCCAGGAGTTCATATCGGGGAACGGTGTGTGATCGGTGCAGGCAGTGTGGTTACAAAGGATGTTCCCGATGGAATGGTAGCATGCGGAGTACCGGCAAAAGTAATAATGACAACAGAAGAATATGCGCTGAAAAGTCTGCATGAAATGGAGCCTTATGATAAAGATGCCTATCAGGCAGACAAAAAAGTCTATTTGAAACAATACTTATTTAAAAAATAAGTGGTTTGTAAAAATGAAAT
>JAUNJC010000219.1 GCA_030523195.1 Oscillospiraceae bacterium | reverse complement strand
AAGATTCTATGATTTCTTTTGGACTTTCTGCTGCTTTTTCTTCCTTTAAAGTCCTATTTTCTTTATTTACATTATCTATCCCAATAAAAACACGAAAAGATTCATATTTTTTTAGATATGATAATGTAACATTCTGTATACCATCCGCAATCGCTTCTTTTTCTACATTTGTTAAACAATATTGTGCACGAGATGTACTTTCAATTAACCCCGCTTTTTTTAGATACGTTTTTGCCCATGATACTCTATCATAAAACAAATTCTGCTTTCCATTTAGCGTGGTTAATTGTAAATCTTGTTCCGTTAAATTATAAAATTTACAACAAAAATCTCTTAATTCTATCACACTATGAGAGTTTCCATCCTTTAAGCACTGTATAATTGGTTGAAAAATTCATAATATTTGGGAACAGCCACTCATTTTTCCTCCGCAAACCGTACCGTAATCGCATTGGCATGTGCAGTTAAGCCCTCCCGGTTTGCAATCAGCACAATATCATCCTTTGCGGCACGCAATGCATCCTTTGTATAATACGTATAACTAGAACGCTTCGTAAAACTTGCCACGCCCAACGGAGAGAAGAACCGTGCTGTTCCGCTGGTCGGCAAAACGTGGTTCGGACCTGCATAATAGTCACCCAATGGTTCAGAGGCATACTGCCCCAAAAAGACAGAGCCAGCATTGTCCAATGCACCCAACAGCTCCATTGGATTCTCCATTAAGACTTCCAAATGCTCCGGTGCAATCCGATTTGCCAGCTGTACTGCCTCTTCCCGACTATTACAGAGCAAGATCGCACCATAATTATTCATGGATTTCTCAATGATTTCTTTTCTGGAAAGTGTCTGTACCTGTCGGTTCACTTCTGCCTGTACCTGTTCTGCCAGTGCCGCACTGGTTGTCACCAAAATGGAAGAAGCAAGCACATCATGTTCTGCCTGTGACATTAAATCTGCTGCCACATAGGACGGTGTTGCAGTTTCATCTGCCATCACCAGTACCTCACTCGGTCCAGCAATCATATCGATATCCACAATGCCATATAGCAACTTCTTGGCAGTTGCTACATAGATATTACCGGGTCCTACAATCTTGTCCACCTTCGGAATTTTCTCTGTTCCATATGCCAATGCAGCAATTGCCTGTGCACCACCAGAAAGGAAAATTCGATCCACACCACAAATCGCTGCGGCAACTAGAATATCTGGATTCGGTGTGCCGTCTTTTCTCGGCGGTGTCACCATAATAATTTCCTTAACACCGGCGATTTTTGCAGGAACGGCATTCATAATCACACTGGATGGATAGGCTGCGGTACCACCCGGTACATACAATCCCACACGCTCCAATCCACGGACACGCTGTCCCAAAATCACACCGTTTTCCATTGGGTGAATGAATCCCTGCTCCACTTGCCGCTGGTGGAAATCCCGTACATTTTCCATCGCATTCAGCAAAGCATTGACAAATGCTTCATCTGCTTCTGTTAAAGCATCGTTGATGACTTCTCTTGGTACTTCATAATATTCTGGCAGACTGCCGTCAAACTTTAAAGTATAATTTTTAACGGCTTCATCTCCGCCTGCTTTCACTGTCTTTAAAATTTCCTGCACAGTTTCTGTCACACGCTGGTTTGTTTCACCAGTACGCTGTTCCAATAACTGAAAAAACGCTTCCCGTTCTTCCGCCACACTGGCGTTAATTTGTTTCATGATAATCATGCCTGCAATGCCTCCTCAATTTTGTGAATCAATGCTTCAATTTCCTGCTGCCGCATTTTCAAACTGACAACATTCGCAATCAGTCTAGCAGAAATCGGTACAATTTCTTCTACCACTTCTAAACCATTTTCCCGCAGAGTCACACCGGTTTCTACAATATCCACAATACCATCTGCCAATTCCAGCAGCGGTGCCAATTCCACAGAACCTTCAATTTTTACAATATCCACATCCATGCCTTTGCTTTCAAAGAAACGGCG
>JAUNJC010000061.1 GCA_030523195.1 Oscillospiraceae bacterium | reverse complement strand
GAAGAATGGCTGATGCAACTGGATACAATTTTAAAGGGCAGAAAACCGGATTTTCTGATTATTTCCCATTTGGAACCAGACCATGCCGGCACAATTGCAGAATTGATCGCACAATATCCGCAGATCACGTTGGTCGGCAACGCAAAGACCTTTGCAATGCTGCCAAACTTTTTTGCCCTGTCTGATCAGCCGAAAATCACTGTAGCAGAGGGCGATACCCTGTCACTCGGCAAGCATACACTGCAATTCTTTCTAGCACCAATGGTACACTGGCCAGAAGTTATGGTAACCTATGAGCAAACGGAAAAAATTCTTTTCTCTGCGGATGGGTTCGGCAAATTTGGTGCACTGGATACCGAAGAACCATGGGACGAAGAAGCACGTCGCTATTATTATAATATTGTAGGCAAATATGGTATGCCAGTACAGACTTTGCTGAAAAAAGCGGCTTTGCTGGAAATCTCAATGATTTGTCCGTTACATGGTCCAATTCTAAAAGAAAATCTCGAACACTACATCGAAAAATACCGCATCTGGAGCAGCTACCAACCAGAGGAACACGGCATTCTGATTGCCTATGCCTCTATTCACGGCAATACTGCAAAAGCCGCAAAACTGCTCGCAGACAAACTGATACGGGCGGGTGAAACGGTAGCAGTAACAGACCTCGCAAGAGACGATCTCGCAGAAGCCGTTTCCAATGCTTTCCGCTATGACCGTATGGTACTGGCAGCTTCCAGCTATGACGGCGGTGTCTTTCTGCCAATGGAAGATTTTCTGCTGCACCTAAAGGCAAAGATGTATCAAAATCGTAAAGTCGCTCTGATTGAAAACGGCTCCTGGGCACCGTCTGCAAAACGTGTAATGCTGTCCTATCTGGAACTCATGAAAAATATTATTGTATTAGAACCAACTGTCACCATTCGTTCCACTGTGCAGCCAGAAACAGAAACAAAGTTGAAAGAACTGGAAAATGCTATACAGAATGCGTGAAACAAAATGCAAGTGCAACATAAATTACAACAGTTGGATGCCCTGCTGCGAGAAAGCAAGCTGAAAGAAGCAGATGCATTCTTAACCGAACAGATTCAGGCAGCAAAACAGGAACCCGATTGGGAAGCTGCATTGACCCTTTATAATGAACAAATGGGATTTCTGCGGGACTGTGGTCGGTTTGCAGAATCTATTACTGCCGGAGAGCAAGCATTGCAGTGCATTCAAACTTTACATCTGGAACAAACCCTTCCCCATGCTACAACATTGCTGAATGTTGCCAATGCCCAACGTGCTGCGGGAAAGTATGAATCTGCATTTTCCAGCTATCGGGCAGTAAAAGAACTATATGACCGTTTACTGTCCCCCACAGACGACAGAATGGCAAGCTATTATAACAACCTCAGTCTGCTATATCAAGCAGTAGAAGACTGGGAAGCTTCCTGCACTGCACTCGAACAGGCATTGCAGATTGTCACTCAACAGAAAGACCAGACAACACGAGTTGCCATTTCTCAGACCAATTTAGCCGTTTCCCTGCTGCATCTGCATCGGGTAGACAGAGCATTACCGCTGCTGCAAGCTGCGTTAAACGTGTTTCGGGGATTGAGTCCATCTGACTTTCATTACAGTGCAACGCTGGCAGCCATGGGCGATGCACAATTTCAGCTGCAAAATTATAAAACTGCCGTCTGGTACTATGAAGCAGCCCTCTCTGAAATGGAACTGCATATGGGACGGGGTGCTGCCTATGAAATTGTACAAGAAAATGCTGCCCATGCCTATGAAAAACTAGGCGGAAAGCCTGTTCGGAATGGCATGACGCTCTGCAAGCAATACTACGAAACGTTCGGGAAACCCATGCTGCAACGCATGTTTCCAGATGTATGGAATCAGCTTGCAGTTGGTCTGGTGGGAGAAGGATCGGAGTGTTTTGGCTATGATGATGCCCTTTCTCAAGATCACGACTTTGGACCGGGATTTTGCATCTGGGTGCCTGATACCATGAACAAAACACAAATTACTGCTCTTCAGCATGCGTATGCCCTTCTGCCAAAAACCTATTGCGGTATCACACGCACCGTAACACCGCAAGGAACGGAACGAGTTGGCGTATGCCGAATTTCTGATTTTTATCGCCGACTGATTGGCATCGACGGCATACCACAGACAGAAGCACAATGGCTGCAAATCGAAGAAGAACAGCTGGCAGCTGCTGTAAATGGAACCGTATTTCAAGATAACTTAGGAGCATTTACTCGTATCCGAAAAGCATTACAATTTGGATATCCCAAAGCGGTTCACCTGAGACGGCTTGCACAAGAAACCGCCTGGATGGCACAGCGAGGACAATATAACCTGCCTCGTCTATTGCAGCGTGGTGACAAACTAACCGCTATACTGGCCTTTTCCCATTTTGCAGAAAGTGCCATGCGGGCAGCCCATCTTTGTGCTGGTGTGTATGCCCCTTATTATAAATGGTTGCTACATAGTACAGAACAACTGCCACAAGGCGAAGCCATTGCCGCACGGCTGAAACTATGGGAAACACTTCCCATAGAGCAATGGGAAAACGAAATTATCACACCAGTTTGCCAAATCCTTGCTGACCAAATGCGACTGCAAGGAATTACAGAACGGAAGGATAACTATATGCAAGTACATGCAGAAGCTGCTGCTGCTCAAGCAACAGCATTGGAACAACAGGAAACGCTGGTGCAGCAAATTGTCAAACTAGAATTTTCAGAATTTGATAAGGTGAAAAATGAGGGTGTTCGAGCTGGCTGTCAGGATGATTGGGAAACTTTTTCTATTATGAGAAAAAGTCAATATCTCACCTGGCCACTTGCCATGCTGCAACAGTATTGGTTAGAATTACAATCCAGCAGTCAGCAAGGCTGGAATTTGTTGACAGAAAAATATGCACGGATGATGGAAAGTACAGCTCCAAAAGAATATGCTTCTTTGCAAAAAGAACTGCCACCCGTATCAGAACAGAAAAAAGCACTTTGTGAAGCGATTGTTGCAATTCAAGTCAGTTGGATGGAGGACTTTGCAAAACAATATCCTAAACTTGCTGGTCAGGCACGAAATATTCATACTACGGAAGACACGGCATGGAATACATCCTATGAAACCTATTTGCGTGGAGAACTGCTGACCTATTCTAAAACACTACTGCAACAATATGGTGCATGGATTGTACAGCTGCATCGCAATGGAAAAAACTTAGCAGAAATGACGATGGCAAATACAGCAGCATTTTATCGTTACACCTCCCTTGAAGAAGCAGAAGCACATGCAGATACACTTTCTTCCGATTAATTCTGTTGCTGGATAAAAACAGCATATATGAAAAAGTCCAGCTGATTCGCTGGGCTTTTTTCACGTTTTTTCTAAAAAATAAAACCATCAGGAGGAATTTGACAACCTATGAAATCAACAAAAAAACAATATGAAATGGATATGTGCAGCGGTTCTATTTTGAAAAAAATGCTGCTTTTTGCCTTACCGCTAATGTTGTCCAGCATCTTACAGCTGCTATTTAATGCTGCCGATATTGTTGTGGTTGGCAAATTTGCAGGAGACAATGCTCTGGCAGCAGTCGGTTCCAATACTGCTTTAATTAATCTGCTGACAAATTTATTTGTCGGCTTTTCCATTGGTGCCAATGTCACTGCTGCCAGATACTATGGAGCAAAATGCAACAAAGATTTAGAAGAAACGGTTCATACCGCTATCACAATGAGTCTTATCAGTGGCCTGTTACTAACAATTGTAGGCATCATTGGTGCAAAACAATTTCTCATCTGGATGCAAACACCAAAAGAAGTTCTTCCGCTGGCTACTCTATACCTGCATATTTACTTTATTGGCATGATTCCCAATATGGTATATAACTTTGGAAGTGCACTGCTGCGTTCTGTTGGGGATACCAGAAGACCTCTTTATTATTTGACCTTCGCTGGATGTATCAATATCATACTCAATATCGTGACTGTTGTTTTGCTACATTGGGACGTTGCTGGCGTTGCCATTGCAACCGTCATTTCAGAAACGATCTCCGCCTGCTTGGTACTGCGGTGTATGCGAAAAGAACAAGGAGTTATGCACCTGCAATGGAACAAACTTCACATTCATCGAGGGAAAATGATACAGATTATGAAAATTGGCATTCCGGCTGGTTTTCAAGGTGTCGTCTTTGCTCTTTCCAATGTGGTCATTCAATCTTCTGTCAATCTGTTCGGCAATATTGTAGTAGCTGGGAATTCAGCAGCTTCTAATATTGAGGGATTTGTTTACATGGCAATGAATGCCTTCTATCAGGCAACCATTTCTTTTACCAGTCAAAATTTTGGTGCTGGAAAATATCATCGCATTAACCGGATTCTGCTGACAGGGCAGGGCTGTGTCATTGTAGTCGGACTAATACTAGGCAATGCTGCTGTGTTATTTGGAGAACCACTGCTTCAGGTTTATTCCAGCAGTCCAGAAGTGATTACAGCAGGAATGAAACGATTGCATATTATTTCTGCCACATATGCCCTTTGTGGTATGATGGATGTCATGGTAGGTGCCCTGCGTGGATTAAATTATTCAGTTTTGCCAATGGTAGTGTCTTTGATTGGTGCTTGCGGTCTGCGATTGGTCTGGATTGCAACAGTCTTTCAGATTCCAGAACTTCACACAGTACAGGTAGTCTACCTTTCCTACCCCATTACATGGATCATCACACTTTCTGCACATATTGTGTGCTATTGCTTCATCAAACGCCATTTGCGAAAACAAATTGCCTGTTACAAAAATACAATATCCATTCCGACATAAAAAGTTTTCCATTTACAAAAACAAAGTTTCATCAAGAACCTTTTCCTGCTGATTGGAATACAATACAGTAAGCCGAATGAAACCGGCAGAACATAGAACGGAGGCAGATACCATGAAAATTGTAGTGGTGAAAACACCGAAATTATTAAAAGGCATTTTCAGACTGGTTTTTCAGGTAAAACGAACAGAGACAGAATCGGATAACTAACCAAACACATAACTATCTACATTACAAATAACAAAAAACGGCATCCTTTCCTCATTATATTTTGGAAAGGATGCCGTTTTTTAATTTGATAAATAGTTACCATCTATCTTATTTATAATGTTACAAATAGAATGTCAGTATTACCTACTACTTGATTTATAACTGTATGAGCAGGCAGAAATATACATTGTCCTTTTTGAAAAGAAAGATTGTCACTCGTTCCATAGTGCAACACACCACTTCCATCAATACAAAGCAGAACTGCAAATGTATGATCTGTAGAAATAGCTTTTGCACATACAGTACAATTTTCTCGAATACCAAACCGCTTCACCTGAAAATATGGGCATGTACAAAGCAACTCTTCTGTATACCCTTCTTTCTCCCATACCGTTCTTTTTTGTTCCGGCAACGGCTTCTGATGATAATCCACTGTGGCAATTGCCTTTTCCACATGCAGTGGTCGCTTATTGCCGTTTGTATCAATTCGGTTATAATCATACAGTCGATAGGTCAAATTAGAATTTTGCTGAATTTCTGCCAATACAATTCCTGCCCCAATCGCATGAACCGTCCCTGCTTCAATCAAAAAGACATCATTTTTGGATACTGATACTTCCTGTAAATCTTGCTCCAATGTACCATCAGCAAGAGATTGCCGCAGTCGTTCTGGTGTCATCTCCTGCCGAAAACCGTATACCAAACTGGCTTGCTCTTCGGCATCTAAGACATACCACATTTCTGTTTTCCCATTTTGCCCGTTTTCATACTGCTTGGCATAAGCATCATCTGGATGAACCTGCACCGATAAATCTTTCTTAGCATCAATCAGCTTGATTAAAATTGGCAGCTCCCCATCTGAGTTTGCATAGATACCCAAATATTGCGGATGTGCCTGCAAAACAGATCGTAAGGTCTTCCCCTTATACAAACCAGAGGCAACCACACTGCAACCGTTCCGATGCGTAGAACATTCCCATGTTTCTGCCAGTGGGGTAAGCGGAAGCGATTTGTTGTATGCAGTTTTCAGGCGTTCTCCTCCCCAAAGATAATCTTTCCCAACTGGTTCCAATAAAAACGGCATTGCCCGTTCTGTATTATGCATAATCCTGCTCCTTCTTTCTGACAAATAATGTTCTTCGAAAAGATGGTACTGCTAATCCATTTTTGGTAAACCATGAAGCTTCTCCATAGTTATACCATGCATATTTTATACTTTGTGGCATTTCTACACTAGGAGAAAAAATACGAATGGTATTCGGTGCCGTCAGTTCTGCTTCTGCCGGATAAAAAACACCGTCCACTCCTGCTATAAAACAAGTCTTAGAATCAGTTTTTTTTAGAATCAATGTATCTGTAATATGAGAAAACATCACATATAGGGCAATTCCATCAGTATACATAGTTTGCACAGTCGGTGTGATTTCTGCTCCCGTTCCATATACCATCTGTCCTGCAAGTTGTGCCAGCCGCTGTCCCGGTGTTTTTTTATCCAACGGATGAATATTATCAAATTCACCACAATCTGTCAATGCAATCATACCTGCATGCTTCAACATTGCATTTGCAACACTCTGTTGTTCTCGTTGCATTGCCCATGTATTATCTTCCTTTGCGTTAGCAGCCCGATACATCGGCAGTTGTACGAATAAAAAAGGCAGTTCCCAGTCATTCCAATCCATCCGCCATTGCTTTACCAATGCGGTTAGCATATCGCTGTAGCTGGCATGACGAGATACATCTTCTTCCCCCTGATAATACAAAAATCCACACAGCGTATAAGGTGCAATTCGCAGAATCATAGAAGTATGCAAATTGTTCGGGCAGAACGGCGATTGCCATCCAGTTGGCTGTGGCCATGGACACTCCCCACAGCGTTCATGCAGTTCATTCCATGTGATATCTGGATTTTCCAACCGACAGGCATCAATCTGTTCCTGCCAGTGCTGATACGCTGCATCGTATTCCCGCATCTCTATTGCATACTGTTCAACAGTTTTGGTTCCCACCTGTTCTTTATATGCGGCAAGCTGTGCTTGCCCGGCTGTAAGACTCTCCAGCATCCTGCAACTCATCCAACATGCAACAGAAGTCCCACCCCAATTACAATCAACAATACCAATCACACAATGCAGCTTCTCCGCTAGATGTTGTGCAAAGTAAAAGGCAACCGCAGACAGTTCCCCAACATTTCTTGAATCAGCAATCTTCCAAGTTGTTTTTTTCTCTAACTCTACCAACTCTGCATCCACAACTGCACGTTTTGGTACCTGATAAAACCGAATCTGCGTGCCCTTATACGCTTTGCAAACGGCTGCACCGTCTGCACTGTCAAGAAGAGACAGTTCCATGTTACTTTGTCCGCCTGCCAGCCAGACTTCTCCTACAGCAACATCCTTACAGATACACTGCCCTGTCTCATCAGAAACGTTTAAATTGTATCCTTCTCCTGCCGGCAACGGCGGCAGGAGAGCATACCATGTACCATCTTCCGCAACCTTGGTGCGAGTTGTACAAGTGTGTAAAGAAACAACAACGACATTGTACGGCGTTCCAGTTCCAAAAACAGCAATCGGCTTGTTCCGCTGTACCACCATATGATCTCGAAAAATAGCAGCCAGTTTCAAACTCATTTGTCCTGCCCCTTCCTTAAAAAAGCAAGATTCCGATCAATCAGTTCACACCGCTGTTTTACACAGTCTGCACTACGGAGTGGGTCAGTTGGTGTATGAAATGCATAATCCAGCAAACGATTGATTGTAGAGGTTGCCACATGCAGCCGTGTATCTGAGGATGCATAGTAAATATATACACTTCCATCTTCTTTTACCACAGCACCATTTGTAAAGACGACATTAGATACATCACCAACCCGTTCTTCTCCAAGTGGTGCAATCAGGTAACCAGATGGTTCTGCAATCACACGAGATGGATCCTCCAAAGCCGTTACAAATATATAAATTACATATCGAAGTCCAGCTGCGGTATTCCGAACACCATGAGCGATATGCAGCCACCCTTTTTCGGTTGCAATTGGGGTTGCACCGCTGCCATTTTTGGATTCTGTAATGGTATGATATTTCCGAACACTGGTCATTTTTTCTTGTTCTATTACCGGATGCTGAATGTCTTCTACCAATCCATATCCAATTCCACCGCCCGAACCAGTATCAATAAAACCATCCATTGGACGAGTATAAAATGCATACTTTCCGTCTACAAACTTGGGCAACAAGCAGACATTTCGCTGCTGCGGACTCTGCTTGGTCACCAAATTCGGTAGACGCTCCCATGTATCCAAATCCTTTGTCCGTACAATTCCAGCTTGTGCCGTTGCGGCAGACAAATCTTTTAGATCATTGGCACTGGATTCAGAACAGAAGATACCATAAATCCAACCATCTTCATGCTTTGTTAAACGCATATCATACACATTGGTTTCATTGGCATCACAATCGGGCAAGATGACCGGCTTTTCTCGAAAGACAAATTGGTCAACACCAGTTTCACTCTCTGCCACAGCGAAAAAACTCTTTCGGTCGCTCCCTTCTACTCTTGCAACAAGACAAATCTTTCCATCCAGTTCGATGGCACCCGCATTGAAAACAGCATTGATGCCCAGACGTTCCATAAAATAGGGATTTGTTTCTGGATTCAAGTCGTATCGCCAATAAAGCGGTACATGCTCTCGTGTCAGAACTGGATATTTCCAGCGGTCAAAAATGCCATTATAGAAATCCGTCTTTTCATTAGAACGTTCCAGCAAAGCGAGCTGTTTTTGCATCTGCTGTTTATACCGTTTCTGCATCATATAAATTCCTCCTGATTAACTCTAAGCACATTCTGCCATTGTGATATGGGCATTTCCATTCATTTACAATATCCATATTTTGCAACGGCACACCGTTTTTATCCAACGCCCAAAACCATTCACTTGGCTGATCGGGAACTAAAAAGTGCTGTTCAATGTAATCAAAGATATCATGTGCTGCCTGCAAATATCGACAATCACCATGTTTTTCATACATATGATAAAATCCCAGTACAGATTCTGCTTGTACCCACCAAATGCGGTTTTCATCCGGTTTTCCATTTTCACATTCATTTAAAACGGAATGATTCTGATAAGCAATCTCATAAATATTTTTTGCTAAAATATCATTAATAGCAAAAACAGCCGTACACAATGTTTCATCTTGCAACAAACTGCACCCGTCATCGATCAGCCAAGAACTTTCAATATCATGTCCATAACTGTGCAGATCAATCAGGCTATGATAATTCATATCAAAAAAAACTTCTTGTCTGCATTTCTCTGAATTAAAGATTTTCTCCTGATAAATCTGTAAAATCTGCCGCATAGCATCTCCAACTCGCTTATCCTGCGTTGCACGATAAAAACCACTGTATGCCTCAAAAACATGCAGCAGTGTATTCATTGTGCGTCCTGCTATAACACCATTTTCGGAAAGTTTTTCATTGGAAACCGGATTCCAATTGCGGTCAAATGCTTCCAGATAACCAACACCATCATATGCCCTCGTTTGAATCAGATCAAATAGTTGATATGCTAGCTTTTTTGCATTCGGATTTTTGGTCAAGCGATAATAAGAAGAAAGTGCATAGAGTGCAAATGCCTGATTATAGGTATGCTTGGTCATATCTACAGGCGTACCATCAAAGCTAACTGCCCAGTACACACCACCATAGTCCCAATCTAAACAGTGTTGTATAAAAAAGGAATAGACATGTTCTGCATCTGCTGCTAAATCCATTCGGTTTAGCAGCAGTGCCGCTTCCGAAAAAAACCATAGAATTCGACTATGTAAAATACAACCCTTTTCTGCTTTTGTATCCAGCTGCATAGAAAAATCTACGTGCCCAATATATCCACCATAATAGTCGTCTCGAAGATTCTGCCAGAAAGGAATAATATTTTTCTCCAGCATTTGTCTTGCCTTTTTCAGCAATTGATTCATGGAAATCAACTCCTTCCGCTTATCTTCTGCCCACTTCTCTATCCTCTGCTTCCGCAGCATCATGTGACTTGATATAAGAAATTACCCTATCCGCAGTGGTAAAGGCAAGACTCACATAACTGTCTGCACAGCCATAGTAAATGGCAATTCTTCCGGTATCTGCATCACAAAGTGCTGCACAAGGAAAACAAACATTTGGTACAAAACCCATCTCTTCATATGGCATTTCCGGTGTTAACAGAAAATCGGAACAGCGGTACAATACCTTAGACGGCTCTTCCAAATCCAACAGAGCACCACCAATACTATATACAAATCCATTACAGGTATTGGTCACGCCATGATAAAACAACAACCAACCTTCACTGGTTTCGATTGGCGCTGCACCGCCGCCAATCTTGACATTTTCCCACCAGCGACCACTCTTTCCCATCACATGCCGATGATGTCCCCAGTACTCTAAATCCTTACTCTCGCTGAGAAAAATATCTCCAAACGGTGTGTGCCCACTATCACTGGGACGAGATAACATGAAAAACTTTCCATCCACTTTGCGTGGAAACAACACAGCATTGCGATTAAATGGAAGAAATGGATTTTCCACCCGCACAAACGTCTTAAAATCTTGGGTCTTTGCCATGCCAATGGCGGCACCATAGGCATCTTGACACCAAATGATATAATAGGTATCTTCCACTTTTACCAAACGAGGATCATAAGCATATTTTGGCATAAAAGCATTGCCATTCTCATCTACAAACGAAATTTTTTCTGGTTCAAATTTCCAATGTATCCCATCTTTACTGCGTCCCAAATAGATAAATGGAATCCCATTCGTCTGTTCTCCACGAAAAACGCCAATATAAGCACCTTCATACGGTAATACTGCACTATTAAAAATACGTGCAACGCCCGGCAGCGGATTGCGGCGAATAATTGGATTTTCTGTATAACGCCAAAGCGGTGTCTGGCAAGCATCAGGTTGTTCCTGCCACGGCAATTTTGGTAAAGATTCTGTTTTTATAATTACTTGATTCATATTTGATTCCTCCAAGTTTTTCATAATTAAATATGATACTGGCTTCTACCGTCTGCCGTTTAAGGAGGAAAACGCACATCTCAGCAGAAGCCGTATCGAAAATAGATTTTTATTTTGATAAATTTTGTTTCGCCTGCTACAAGATACCATTTGCATCTTATGCACCGTAACAGGCGAACAAATGAAGAGGGGGGCTTATTCTTTAACGGCACCCTGTGCCATACCACTATAAATTTGTTTCTGACAAAAGATGAACAAAATCAGCATTGGAATCACGGTGATCAGTACACCAGCACAAATATAGTTGTATTGGCTTCCCATTGGTCCCGTAAAAGTAAATAGAGAAGTGGAAACAACAGGATACGCATTTTTATCTTGCAAATAAAGATTTGCCATATAGTATTCATTATAAGTGCTAACACCCTTTAAAATTGCACTGGTAATGATTGCTGGCTTCAACAATGGCAGCAAAATTTTAAAAAACACCCCAATATAAGTACATCCATCCAAAATAGCCGCTTCATCCAATGTTTTTGGAAGGTTGTCAAAATATTGAAGGAAAATATAGATGGAAATAACATCTGTTCCCAACATCAAAATAATATAGCCATAAAGTGTATTGACCAAACCAAGGGTATACATAATCTGATAAATAGTAACTTGTGTGGCAATGCCCGGAATCATCGTGGAAATCATAAACAAATTCCGAATTAGCTTATTGCCACGAAACTGAAAACGATTCAGCACATACGCCAACATCGCTGAAAATAACGTACTGCCCAGTAATACAAAAAGCAAAATTAAAAAACTATTTAAAAATGCTTTTCCCATGTTTGCCTGCTTCCAAGCTGTAATAAAATTATCAAAATACAGCCAGCTTTCTGGCAATGTCATAACATTGGTATTGCTATACTCTTCTTTTGTTTTAAATGCAGTAATGACACAACTCACCAACGGCACCAATGCACAAAAGGCTGCGAAAATCAAAAGGACATATTTGCAAACCGTGAAGAAAATTTTTCCAATACTATATTTTCCAATAGTTATCGTTGCTGTTTTCATTTTTGTATCCTCCGTTTCCGCTTTCTTGGTACATCACTGTCCATTCTTCTTTCTACAATCTTTTGAATTGCTGTAATAGACAAAATCAGAACCAGCAGCACAACTGCCATTGCAGATGCAAGACCTACCTTCTGATTGGTATGTGCAATTTTATTCATCAATACAAAATAGGTCGATGTACCGAATCCGCCGTCTGTGATAACGTATGGCATTTCAAAAGCAGACAATGCACCGGAAACTGCCAGAATCAAATTCAAAGTAACAATGGTCTTAATAGATGGTAAAATGATATAACGAAATCGCTGCCATGCATTGGCTCCATCAATGGCTGCTGCCTCATACTGTGTGGTGTCCACACTGGCAATTGCACCAATAAATAACACCATATTTTGTCCCATATACCGCCAGATAGAAGTAGCCGCCAATACCCAGTTATTAATGCTCTTATCTTTCAACCAAAATGGTAACGTGTCCGCATCCATTCCACACCATGTCAAAATGGTATCCAATACAAAACCATGTGTAAAGAAAAATTTAAAGATAAAACCAACTGCAATTCCACCAATCAGACTTGGAAAATACAGTGCTCCCCGAAAAAACTTGCCGCCTCTTGTGGGGAAACTTAAAATACTAGCAAACAACAGTGCAATCGCAATTTGCACAA
The DNA here is from genome assembly GCA_030523195.1 of Oscillospiraceae bacterium. Lineage (GTDB taxonomy): Bacteria > Bacillota > Clostridia > Oscillospirales > Ruminococcaceae > Ruminococcus_C. Next base: position 105 of record JAUNJC010000061.1, on the reverse strand, counting down.
AAGAACCAATCAAATAAAAAATACTGAGTTTTAAGGCACTTAAACAATCTTCTCTCGTAAAGACAGAAATATAATTTTGTAATCCTACCCATGTCCGTTTCCCGA
>JAUNJC010000218.1 GCA_030523195.1 Oscillospiraceae bacterium | reverse complement strand
CAATCATTTCTCATCTGTATTCTTTATTGAAACGCCTATGAACACATGCTCTTACATTCTGAACGGAAACCTTTAACTCCATTTTTGTCTGTTTTCGCTTATTTTTCAGTTCTTTCTTCTCTAATTTTAGTCCCTTTTTCTCTGTCCGAAATGTGGTCTTATCCGCAGGATTTCCAATTGCTTTTTCTTTCTTAAATTGCAGCTTTTGTATTCTGATTTCAGATTTTTTTGCCTTGATTTCACGTTTGTTTTGCTTTAATTTCTTTTTGGATTGTGGTTTTGCATCTTGTAAGCTGTATTTTTGCAGACGATATTGGGCTTTATGAAGCTTATGCTGTTTTTTCTTTTGAAAATGAGAACGAACGCCGAATGCTGCATCTTTGACGAGTTTTGCATCTTCCAGAACTGCTTTGTGCATGTCGTCAGTAGCTTCTTGTTTATATTGATAAAGCCCTTGTTTCATCTCATATACAGCTTTTTTCTTTGTCATGTCGGTCACTGCTGCTGCACCGGTATCCAGTGCCAGAGCTGTTTTGAGTGCAGCTTTTGCAGTGCCTTTTACAGTGTATGTTCCGACTCGTATCAAGCTTTTGGCTGTCATACCCCTCATTGTAGATGGCTTCCATTTACTTAATGCCGTGTCTACTGTTTTAGAAAGAGAAGGAACATCGCCAACCAGACGGTATTTTTGATTCACGAAACGGTGCAAAATGCCTTTGTTCTTCAGCTTATATGCACGTTCAGAACGTATAACACGGATTTTCGTCTTGAATTTTCCGTTATTATCTTGCTGTCGTGTAAATTTCAATTGGAATTGCTCATGACCGCCTGTTAGTTGTGTCTCCGCAGCCATTCCTACAAAAACAGCTGTTTTTGCAGCGGTATAACCAGTAGAAGCAGCTGCTTTGAATGCTTTTCCGGCAAGTGAAGTTGGATGATAATTTTGCAGTTTGCTTTTTACGGAAAAATCCGTTCCAGTTAAACGATAAGTACGGTTAATCGCCTTATGAAGAATGCCGGAATCTTCATAACGTTGATTCTTTCCAAGAATGCGTTCTTGTTTGCGGATATCAGCTTTTCGGTAATAAGCAGCGACTTGCATACCAGCCGTTTCAACTGCCAGAGCAGCTGTCGCTGTGCTTTTCAAAGCGTATTTTCCGGCAGTTACAGTTACTTTTGCAATTTTTCCTGTTGTGCTGGCAGGAGTATAATGCTCTATCTTCGGTACATTACCTGTCAGACGGTATTTCTGGTTAACAAGACGATGCACCACACCTTTTGTTTCATACAGCTCATTTTTTTCTCCTCTGATGAGCTGTACTGAGGTATACAGTTTCCCATTCGATTGACTTTGCTGTGAAAAATGCAGCTGTAATTGTTGTTCTCGTCCGCTGTATTTTTCTAACTTCGTTTTTTCCTTTTCCAGCTGCCTTTCATATTTTTGATGCAGCTTGGATTGTTTGTTTTGAAAGTCTGTTTCCATCACTTACACCTCCAATCACTCAGAGGAGGATGCTTCTGTTTCCTTTTTCAAAACGTGATACAGAAGAATATCGACAGACGTGATTTTCTCTATTTTTCCATTCTCCACAGAAGAAAGAAAATCGTTCTTGTCTTCTTCTAGCATGTTATTCAAACGCTTCTGTACCTGTTTTTGGAGTGTTTCTAATGTGATTTCTTCTGTCAGCTGCTGTTCTTCTGGTTTTGTGGTCATTAAACGGTACATGGTAGTATTGCTCGGAAATGTATCTGTAAATGGAAGTACAATGCCGCCGTATTTGATAAGTCCTTCCCCTTGACCGGAGTTTGTAACACACTCCATTTGTTGCGGAGAAATATGCAGCTTTTGCCCTAAAATTTCTCTGTCACCAGCTGCTTGATTCAGCATATACACAAAGTCAGAGTTATCGAAGATATTCTCTACTTCGGCAGAAGAAAGCAAATCGTAGGGTAGGGTAAAGGCGCCTTGCCGCCGTTGGCGGTAGGTTTCCTACTCC
>JAUNJC010000060.1 GCA_030523195.1 Oscillospiraceae bacterium | reverse complement strand
GTCCATATAATAGCGATAGGAAACGTTGTCGACACAACGTGCAGGCCAAGCGGTATGATTGGTATACTTAAAACTTAATGTAACCCCACCGGAAGATTCCGTCAATTTAGTTTCTACATAAAGTTCTGCATCCCGTTGTTCTGGTTCTGGGAAATTGGCATCAATGGTTCCACCATATTCTTCTGCCATTTTGCAAAGCAGTGCTGTAAAACCAGCATTATAATCACAAGCAACTTCATTATTAATATAATTGTCTCTTGCATCTTCATATTCCCCACTGCTAGTTGGACCGCCAACCAGTGCACCATAGAGAATATGCCGATTGGTTTCCGGTACGGCAAGGTCATTTTTCCAACTGCCGTGAGCAGTACGGTGATGTACATTAATGGGAGAATTTTCTCCATATCCAACCTCATAACTGCGATGGTCGGGATTATCCCCCAACATGTATTGAATTTGTGTCTCATAGAAATCAACATAATCACCGGTATCTGTATCTGCTAACACGGTATCACAAGCAACCGCAGCAATAAATCCGGCAGCGGCTGCATACCGTAAACACCCCCAAGTAGTCAGCCAACGGAAACCGCCATCTAACTGCTGTACTTCGTTTGTCCAGTAATCCAAATGCCGCTTGACATGCTGAATATAGGTGGAATCTCCTGTATTCTGGGCATAGAGCAACATACCACCCTGCATCACATCATCCCAACACTGACACCATGAATATTTTAACGTGTCACTGCCGAGTTCCCTTCCCAAAGATGGGATATAGGATGCTGCTTTGTCCAGATAAGATGATTCTCCTGTTGCAATGTAAAGCCAGTTTGCTGCATAGAACAGATCATCATAAAAAGCACTGGATGGATAAAAGCCCTGTGCATCAGATGCATTATAGCCTACATCACTGCGATCGGCATCTGCCATTTTAAATAGGTTTTCTGCGTGAGAAAGATAATCATCACAAACCGCATCGGGAATCCGACCTTTCAGTGCAACAGAACCAGCTGCCAATGCAGCAGCCATCTGTCCTGTAACGGCTGAGGCATCTCTTCCCTCCAAATAACCTCGTTCTGAAGCACCATTGTCTTTCATTCCATATTCGACCAACTCACAGGCACCCCACCAGGTATGATCCTCCTTGCCAATACCAACTTGGTAGACAACAGTATCGCCCTGATCGCAGGCAGCAAGGTACTCCAATACAAAATTCAAGTTATTAACATAGGTTTCCATCTGTCCAGTTTGCTCCAAACCATCTGGATACTGATACAAGCCCCATGCAAGCATACCAGCAGAATATGCCATAGGCAAATTGAATTTTGCATTGTCACCAGCATCATACCAACCGCCAGTTACATAGTCATCTAAAGTCGCATCTGCACGCCATTCTACACGATTCCAATCTGGAAGCGGACCTGCCTGCTGACATTCATAAAAATAGATTGCTTTTTGCAGTGCCTCTGCATAATTGGCTGAAAAAGCAGCATTGGTTGGCAATAACTGCACTTGTGTCAGACAAAGAATACCAGCTAAAAAACTACTGCACCATTTTTTAATGTACATAAACATCCTCCTTTCTGTTTCTATTACATTTTTTGCCTATCTTCTGTTGTTCGTACTGCCACACGATTGACCACTTTTATTATACAGCAGAAAAAAGGGACTGTCAAGCAAATGCATGGAAGACATATCTGAATAGATTGAAAACAAAATAACATATCCTATTTACGTTTTAGCGTTATTTTTGTTTATTTTTCATGAAACAAATTGCAATTTTAATCTAAAGGTAAAAAAGTCGTTCCTATTTAAAAACAGAAACGACTTTTTATATTATACAAACAATAAAAATAAAATCGACAAAAATTAAAATATTAAAAATGAGATATAAAATCACATATAAATTGAAAATTCTTCTTCATTTCACTTTCCTAATTCTTGTTAAAACAGCATTATTTTAAAAAGCCCAAGGTACAAAGCTTTAGAATTTGTTCCCCTGCAATCTTTCCAATGGCTGCTTCATGAATTAAAGCTGCATCTACATGAGACGCTTCCAGTGCTGGAGCTGCCAATACTTGTCCATTTTCCGCCAGAATGGCATCACATTCAGAATGCCCTGTACAGCGATTCTCCCCTTTCATACAGGAGATAAATTTCTGCTTAGAATTTCCTCTTGCCACAGAACGAGAAATCAAATCTGCTCCAGAATCTTCTCCTCGTAACATAACAGAAAAGTCGGTTTCTGCCGTTTCTTCCCCATCTGTCATAATTCGTTCTCGAATGATGATTTTTGCACGATCAGCAAGTTCTGCTTTTGTTTTTCGTATTGTATGATCCACACCACGAATCTGCATGGTATCCATTTCCAACACAGCATCCTCTTCCAAAAAGCACTCTGTAACAGGATTGATCATCCGTTTTGCATCAGTGCCACCAGTTCCAATATGTTTTTCCTGATACAAAATATGCGATTGCTTGCCCATAAAAAACCGATGGATACCATTATGAGAAGCCTCTCCATGTTCTGCATGAATACCACATCCCGCTACAATGATAACATCTGCCCCTTCTCCAACATGAAAATCATTGTAAACCAAATCATCTATCCCATCCTTGGTAACACATGCCGGAATATAAACTTTTTCGCCCTTTGTATGCGGTGCAATAAAAATATCCAGTCCCGGTTCTTCCTTTTTGGAGACAATCTGAATATGTTCCGTAGAATTTCGTTCCGCACACTGCCCATTAGAGCGAATATTATAAGCACCATCATATTTGCCATTATAATCAGAAACCTGTTTCAACAATTCCTGTAATTTTGATTCCATCAGACCGTTTCCTCCTTTCCGAGCGGACATCTGCCTGCTCGTTCATCTCGCAGTAAAGACGGCAATACATCTCCCCGTTTGCCAGATTTCCGAACTGTTCCGTTCGCAATGACCACAATTTCATCAGCAATAGAAAGAATTCGTTCCTGATGAGAAATGATCATCAAAGTTGCTGCATTTTTCTGCTGCAAATCTGTAAAAGTTTCGATCAGACGAGAAAAACTCCAGAGATCAATGCCGGCTTCCGGCTCATCAAAAATGGAGAACGGCGTATTTCTCGCCAATACCGTTGCAATTTCAATTCGCTTCATTTCACCGCCGGAAAGCCCGGTGTTGATTTCCCGATTCGCATATTCCTCTGCACACAATCCTACTTTTCCCAATAGCGTACAAAGCTGTTCCGTTGTCAGCCTAGTAGCAGATGCTAGTTCCAGCATGTCCCGCACTGTCAAGCCTTTAAACCGAATCGGCTGCTGAAAAGCATAAGAAAGTCCTTTCTTTGCCCGTTCTGTCACACTATTCTGTGTAATATCTTCTCCATTTAACAAAATTCTTCCAGAAGACGGTTTTTCAATTCCGGCAATCAACTTTGCCAATGTCGTTTTACCACCGCCGTTTGGTCCTGTAAATACTACCATCTTTCCATCTGGAATGGTCAATGTAATATCTTGAATCAATGGTTCACCGCTTGGCAGTGTCCATGTGATATGCTCCAGTTGTATCATAAAATTGGATTCCCTCCTAAAAAGCAATCAATTGTATACGATCACCACAGTTATTTTTGTTTTCAACTGTTAGAATCCCATACTTTCTATTTAGTATACCAGAAATGAAGCAAAAAATCTATGCTATTTTTTTAACGATGTTTGTATGTTTCCATTTCTATTTCTATGGTCAGTAAGAGAATAAACTTATCAATATCGCAGCTTTTGGATTTTATTCTAATTTTCATAAGTATCCAAAAAGCTATGTTTTTCCCGATGCAGTTGATAGGAAATAATTTTATTCAAATTTACATTTTCTACACTTCGGAAAATGTTTTTTTCAATCTGCGGATTTTCCTTTGCCAATTCTGCAATCAGCTGCTTTATTTTCTGCCGTTTGGATACAGTTCTGCCATCCGGTTCACAGGTGGTACAAGTATCCGTAAACCGACAGGCACACTGAATAAATCGCAAATCATGATACCGGCACCAATGTTTAATCTCATCCTCCCGAATCAAATACATCGGTCGAATCAGCTGCATTCCTTCAAAATTCGCACTGTGCAGTTTTGGCATCATGGTTTCCACCTGTCCGCCATAAATCATGCTCATTAAAATGGTTTCAATCACATCATCAAAATGATGACCCAGGGCAATTTTATTACAGCCCAGCTCTTTTGCCCGATTGTACAAATGTCCCCTTCTCATACGGGCACAGAGATAACAAGGATTATTCTGCACATGATAGACAGATTCAAAAATATTGGTTTCAAAAATCGTAATCGGAATTTGCAGCAACTTAGCATTGGATTCGATTATCTGCCGATTTTCTGGACTATACCCCGGATCCATGACCAAAAACGCCAGAGAAAACGGAAACTTTCCATGCCGTTGCAATTCCTGAAATAACTTTGCCATCAGCATGGAATCTTTTCCACCAGAAATACAAACCGCAATCTTGTCATTTGGCTGAATCAAATCATATGTAACAACTGCTTTGGCAAAACGGCTAAAAATCGTACGGTGAAATTTTTTCCGCAGCCCTTGTTCCACTTCTGCCGCCTTTTCTTTAGTAGATTCCCGTTCAATTTTTTCCTGTAACCACTTTGCATATCCACCAATCAAATTCACAGCAAACAACCCCTTCTCCCGCAGAGAAGCAGCTACTTCCTCACTGATAATACCACGTCGACAGCAAAGCACTAACATTTTATCTTGTGGTAGGGTTTTCACTTGTTCCTGCAAAATCTGCTGAGGGATATTGATTGCGCCGTCAATATGCCCCAATGCAAATACCGTACGATCCCGTATATCAATCAATAAATAAGAATCTAGATTTTGTTTTTCCAGATCCTGTATAGAAATTTCTTCTATCATACCGATTTCCTCACTGTTTACACGCCTGTCAGCGATGCCGTACAGGTCTCTTTTTTATTTCTATCGTACCACATCTGCGGTTGTATGTCAAGTTTACAAGAAAACACACAAAAAAAACTATTTTTTTCTTTTCTTATTTTGCACATTCCAGTTTCGACGGAAAAATTTTTCTCGATACTGCTTTGGCGTATCACCGGTTTCTTTTTTAAACACCTTAATAAAATAACTTTCAGAACTAAAGCAGAGATAATTAGAAATTTCTGCACAAGAGTAATCTGAAAACTTTAACATATTTTCTGCTGCTTCTATCCGTTTTTTACAGATATAACTAGAAATGGTAATTCCCATTTCTTTATGAAATAATTTTGATAAATGGCTTGGGCTGAGATGCACCTGCTCGGCTAAGTCAGTTAATACAATTTTAGTATGCAGATTATCATAAATATAATCCAACACAATCAAAATTGGCTTCGGATAAAGTGATTTTCTATGTATCATCTGCATTCGCTGCGTAAAATCATTTACAACCTCCTGATGCAGCAAAGATACCTCCCGTTCTTGCTGACAATGATCTACACTGCGAATGTAAATATCGCTCAAATTGAATGCTTCTTCCATTTCCATTCCACCTTCAATGCAATATCGTGTTAAAAGTGCAACGGTAATAATAAAATGGTATTTTAAATTGCGAAGCAAATTATCACTCAAAATGCCCAGCTTTTGACTATCCAACGGTTGAAACAAATCATGCATCGTTTCCATATCTCCCATTTGAATGCTTTCAAAAAACGCCATTTCTCGTTCATATGCCAAATGAGAAACCTGATATTCCCGATTGAAAAAAACTGCATATGCCATTTTTTTTTCGATATCCATTTGTATCCTCCTCTCCTCTTCTATTTTACCACAGTCTGTTGTAAGATGCAACAAAATTTTGATATAAATCACAAAAAAATGATATTGTATTTTTTTGTTTTATGGTATATTGATGACATAAACACTGGTTTCACTCATAAAGTTCGTCTATCTTCCATAATACGAACTGATCTGTTTATTCAAAAAGGAGGAAATGAAGATGCGTAATCACAACAAATTCAAAAGAAGCCTTGCAGTTCTATCATCTTGTTTGTTATTATCTGCCGGACTTCCTACCCTGCCCATCACTGGAACAGCCGCTTCTGTCAATATTCTGTCAGAAACATTTGACAGCGGGTATTCTGGCTGGTCTACCTATCATGCAAGCGGTGGTTCCTGTACTCTGAAAACAGAAAACGGGAAACTAGCTCTAACCGTTGGCAGTGTCGGCACACTGAACTATTCTGTACAGGTGGGATATGATATTGTTCCGCTGTACCAAAACGGCGTATATCGTTTAAAGTACGATATTTCTTCTACCGTAGATCGTAAAGTAGAAGGCATGATTCAGCAAAATGGCGGCACTTATCAGGCATACACTTGGAAAGGTTTACAGCTGACCACAGAGCCACAGACAGTAGATTATACTTTTACGATGGAAGCCGATACAGACATTATGTCAAAGCTGGTCTTCAACTGTGGCTATCAAGGTTCAGATCTGCCAGAACATACAATTTATCTGGATAATGTGTCACTGGAACTGATTGATGACAGCAATGTGAATTATGAAGAAATCAAACCCTATGAACCACCCATTGTCACCGATCAGGTCGGCTACAAGACACAAGATCAAAAGATTGCAGTTTTTCGGGATGTCACCAGCGAAACCACTTTCTCGGTTATCAATGCTGCAACCGGACAATCAGTCTATACAGGAACACTCTACGGAAAAACCCAAAACTCCAGTGCTGATGAAACAGACTGGTTCGGAGATTTCTCTGCCGTAACGGAACCGGGTACCTATTATATTCAATGCGGTAATCTGGATGATTCTTATTCATTTGAAATTTCCGATACTGTTTACAGCAATCTGCTGAACGATTCTGTCAAGATGCTATATCTGCAACGCTGCGGAACAGAAGTGAAAGATGATACCTTCGGACATGCTGCTTGTCACGATACGGAAGCCTTAATTTATGGCACAACAGAAACCATTGATGTCAGCGGTGGCTGGCATGATGCCGGCGACTATGGGCGTTATATCGTACCGGCTGCAAAAACTGTTGCTGACTTGCTGTATGCCTATCAAACCAATCCTTCTGCCTATAATGACCAACTCGGCATACCGGAAAGTGAAAATGGTATACCGGATATTCTGGACGAGGCACGTTATGAACTGGAATGGATGCTGAAAATGCAAGCTTCTTCCGGCGGCGTTTATCACAAAGTTACCTGTGAGAATTTCCCCGGTTATATCATGCCGGAACAGGAAACGGAACAACTGATTGTAACACCAATTTCCACTACCGCAACGGCTGACTTCTGTGCAGCAATGGCAATGGCATATGAATTCTATCAGGCAATTGACAGCAATTTTGCCAACACCTGTCTTACAGCTGCTGAAAGAGCATGGGCATTTCTGGAGGAAAATCCAAATCTGATTTTCAAAGATCCAGAAGATATTACCACAGGTGCATATCAGGATACCTCAGATAAAGATGAACGTTACTGGGCAGCTGCACAATTGTATCGTGCAACCGGTTCTAAAACCTATCAAAATGCATTAGAGAACATGACCATGAAAACTGGTCTGGATTGGTCAACGGTTGGTGATTATGGAAACATTGCCATTCTGACAATGAATCATGCAGACACCAATTCTACCGTTTATACCAATGCAAAAAATGCTGTTATGAAGCAGGCAGATTCTTTTGTAACTACAACCACAAAAAATCCTTATGGTGTTGCTGTTTCTGCCTTCAACTGGGGCAGCAATATGACTGTCGCAAATGCCGGAATTATTCTTGGACTGGCATACCAACTGACCGGAAATACAGAATACCTGACTGCTGCAAAGTCTAATCTACACTACTTACTTGGGAACAATCCGGTTGGAGAATGTTTTGTCTCTGGATATGGCACAGTTTCCCCACAAAATCCGCATCATCGTCCATCTATGGCAAAAAAACAGGCAATGAAAGGAATGCTAGTGGGAGGTGTCAACTCCCATCTAGAGGATTCTGCTGCAAAGGCATATCTGGCAACCACAGCAGCTGCGAAGTGCTATGTAGACCATTCTGAAAGTTATTCTACCAATGAAGTGACAATCTACTGGAATTCTCCTCTGACCTATTTGCTCTCCCTGACCAACACTGAAAATACAGCTTCTCAAAAAGGCGATGTCAATCAAGATGGCAGTGTAACCGTTGCCGATGTAGTACTATTACAGAAGTACCTCATCCGGAAAGCAACGCTGACCACAGAACAAGGCATCTATGCAGATTTATATGAAGATTCCGTAGTCAATGTCATTGATCTTTGCATTCTAAAGCAAAAGCTGCTTTCCTCTTCTTCTCCACAACCTGACCCAGATCAGAAACCGAATACCAACGCCACTATGTACGCAAACTTCCGAGAAGGCACTGTAAAGGAATTCTTTGCATCCAATGGCTGGTCAAATGGATCCTGTTTCGACTGTGTCTGGAGAGACAGCAATGCGACATTCCAAAATGCAGCATTGAATTTAACAATTGATAAGGATACATCCGGACAGTACAATTATTCTGGTGCAGAATACCGGACAACAGATTTTTATTCCTACGGTTACTATGAAACCTCCATGCAAGCAATCAAAAATGATGGCGTGGTTTCGTCTTTCTTTACTTATACCGGACCAAGTGATAATAATCCCTGGGACGAAATTGATATAGAAATTCTCGGAAAGGACACCACAAAAGTACAGTTTAACTACTATACAAATGGAGTGGGTAATCATGAATATATGTATGATTTAGGATTCGATGCTTCTGCCGATTATCATACTTATGGATTTGATTGGAAGAAAGATTCTATTACCTGGTATGTAGATGGCAAAGCAGTTTACACAGCAACACAAAACATTCCTTCCACGCCTGGAAAAATCATGATGAATGTATGGCCAGGTACAGGGGTAGATGCATGGCTGAAACCTTATGATGGGACAACACCACTAACAGCAAAATACCAGTGGGTCACATATGATGAGGCCAAATAAATTAAATTGTTTAAATATAAATTTAATGATCTGAAGCATTCTTATTTTTAAGTATGTCCACACTTTAACACAAATAAAATATGAACATATAACATAAAAAGAGGCGTTCCGGCAACTATACCGAAACGCCTTTCTTTTTTATGGATATTTGAAAAATCCAGAAACTGCTTAGAATTTGCCAGCCTTCGCAGCTTCTTCAACAGATACAGCGACTGCAACGGTTGCACCAACCATCGGGTTGTTGCCCATTCCGATCAGACCCATCATTTCAACATGTGCCGGAACAGAAGAAGAACCAGCAAACTGTGCATCAGAATGCATACGACCCATTGTATCAGTCATACCATAGGAAGCCGGACCTGCTGCCATGTTATCTGGATGCAAAGTACGACCCGTACCACCGCCGGATGCAACAGAGAAATACTTCTTACCAGCATCAATACATTCCTTCTTATATGTACCAGCTACCGGATGCTGAAATCTAGTCGGATTGGTGGAGTTACCAGTAATGGAAACATCAACGCCTTCCTTCCACATAATTGCAACACCTTCGGTAACATCATTTGCACCATAGCAATTTACCTTTGCTCTTGGGCTGTTTGCGTCCTTGGAATAGCACTTACGGAAAACTTCCTTTACTTCTCCGGTATAATAATCCATTTCAGTTTCTACATAAGTAAAACCATTAATTCTTGCAATAATCTGTGCAGCATCTTTACCCAAACCGTTCAGAATAACTCGCAATGGTTCTTTCCGTACCTTATTTGCCTTTTCTGCAATACCAATTGCACCTTCAGCAGCCGCAAAAGATTCATGACCAGCCAGAAATGCAAAACACTTTGTTTCTTCTTCCAGCAACATTTTACCCAGATTACCATGTCCCAGACCAACTTTTCTCTGATCTGCAACAGAACCTGGAATACAAAATGCCTGCAAACCTTCTCCAATTGCCGCAGCAGCATCCGCAGCTCGACGGCAGCCCTTCTTGATGGCAATCGCTGCACCAACGGTATATGCCCACTTTGCATTCTCAAAACAAATCGGCTGAATGCCTTCTACCATCTTATAAACGTCCAGACCAGCAGCCTTTGTGACTTCTGCTGCACCTTCGATGGAGTCAATACCATATTCCTTGAGAACCGCAAGAATCTGCTTTTCTCTTCTCTCATAAGATTCAAACAATGCCATGGATGAAATCCTCCTTATTCTTCTCTCGGGTCTACAAACTTCACAGCGTCTGCTACACGACCGTACTGACCCTGTGCCTTTTCAAATGCCGTATTGGCATCGTCACCAGCCTTGATGAAGTCCATCATCTTACCAAAGTTTACAAACTTATAACCGATAATCTCATCGTCTTCATTTAGTGCAACCTTTGTAACATAACCATCTGTCATTTCCAGATAACGAGGACCTTTTGCCAGTGTACCATACATGGTACCAACCTGAGAACGCAGTCCCTTACCCAGATCTTCCAGACCTGCACCAATCGGCAGACCTTCTTCGGAGAATGCACTCTGGCTTCTGCCATAAACGATCTGCAAGAACAGTTCTCGCATAGCAGTATTGATGGCATCACATACGAGGTCGGTATTCAATGCTTCCAAAATCGTTCTGCCCGGCAGAATTTCAGATGCCATCGCAGCAGAATGGGTCATACCAGAACAGCCAATGGTCTCTACAAGCGCTTCTTGAATAACGCCTTCTTTGACATTCAGTGTCAACTTACAGGTACCCTGCTGCGGTGCACACCAGCCGATGCCGTGTGTCAGACCGGAGATATCAGAAATTTCCTTTGCCTTTACCCACTTTGCCTCTTCCGGAATCGGAGCAGCACCATGGTTCACACCCTGTGCAATACTGCACATTTTGTTTACTTCGTTTGAATAAATCATCTTCAAACTCCTTTCATATGATAGTTGTCCCACACCTATTCTTCTATTGTAAAAGGAATTAGGTGTATATGGAAATGCTTGTATACCGCTTTGGCGTACACCTTTATTATACAACATTTTCCGACTGGAATCAAGTATTTTTTGAATTTTACGCAAGGTTCACACTGTATTTTCTTTTTTCAATTGTATCTGTAATTTTTACCGAAATGGATGGGTATTACATCATGCGATTTTTAAATGGGTTAATATAAAATTTATTTTGAAGATTTACAATGCATTTCTTTTACAGTTAGTTTCCACACGACAGTTCGCTCCATGGCAAATTTTGAAAACGTCCAATCTAATTTGCCTGTATAATGTTGCATGAGTTTTTGTAAAGCAATTTGCTTCTCTTCTATGTTCTTTACAACTGTTATCGTACCACAGCCAATAACACTTTGATAATAGAAACCATACTGGCAAGCCGTTTTTGCAGACTTCAAATGATGGCACCCATCTAACTCAAAGCCAACAGCACCCTGATTATTTTCCATACATTGCAACTTTTTCCCCTCAGTTGCACAATGAAAGTAAAAAATGGATTTTTCCTGTTGCCGCTCATAGGCAAAATTCATTGGCACAATATAGGGATATACACCATCTGCAAATGCCAAACGGCAGCAGGCACATTGTGCAATAAAAGAATCCATCTGTTCCTGATTGGTGATTTCTCGGTCAGTTCTTCTCATACTCTGTTGCTCCTATTGGAAAGTGCATGCTTGAAATTTTGCAAAAGCTCTCGTTTCAGTTCTTCTGGTAGAAGAAGGCTTCCATTTTTGCCCGTCCCCAATGCAATTTCTGGTTTAATGATTTCTCCATGAAAATCAGAACCGCAAGTGCAAAATAAACCATATTGTTTTGCAATTTCACAATACCATGCCATTTCTTTCCTGCTATGCGTACTGTAATACGCTTCTATGCCCTGTAATCCAGCTTCACACAGAACAGACAGCAATTCTAGGAAAGCCGATGGTTCTAATTTTAATTTTGCCGGATGTGCTAAAACAGCAACACCGCCGGCTTTCCGAATAATCTGAATACTTTCTACTGCGGTCGGCTTTGGACGCTCTACCCGCTGCAAATATTCTGGTGTCGCAAGATAACGGTCAAATGCCTCCTCAACACTAGACACAATCCCTTTTTTCAGCATTGCCTTTGCAAAATGCGGTCTGCCGCTGCTGCGACCATCATTTGCTGCCATCACTTCTTCTAATGTCAAAGGCACTCCTTTTTCCTGTAAAAATGCCAGCATCCGTTCCCGTCTTCCCAGACGCAGCCGTTTATTTTTTTCAATATAAACCTGTAAATCCGGATGATTTCCATCTATACCATAGCCAAGAATATGCAGCTGCGGATTTTCTTTTGCACTCATTTCAATTCCAGAGAAAACCTCCAATTCAGGAAAGACTTTTGCAGCAATTCTTCCACGTTCTGTGCCAGAAACAGCATCATGATCTGTAATCGCCAGTGCACGAATGCCTAATTTTCCTGCTCTTATCACCAATTCTTCTGGTGTATACTGTCCGTCAGAACAGGTGGTATGCGTATGCAGATCCATCCACATAAAAAACTCCTTTCTAATTCAACTGATTTTTCAATTCAAAAATTGAATGAGAATTATCTTATTCAACAGATAAAACCTGTTTAAACTGCTCTGTATTCGCATAAGTATCAATATGACACAAAAATAATATTTGCTGATAGGCCGTAATATCTGGAATCCATGTTGTCAATGCTTGATTAAATTGTACATCTACCAGACAGATCTCCTCATAATGCTGTGCAAGAAATGGTATCATACAATCTGCCCATGCATCTTTAATGACCAGCAATCGTTTTCCATTTTTCACATCTGTGGTAATAACTTGCAATGGTGCCTCTTTACCAAGATAAAAATGATAGGCATCCTCTGTTTCTAATGCCGATTCATCATAAATCGTATCCAGCTGCATACTAGTTCCATCCAGTGCATAAGTTGTCAGATGACAC
>JAUNJC010000217.1 GCA_030523195.1 Oscillospiraceae bacterium | reverse complement strand
AGAGCCGGTTTATATCCCGATCCCCTGATAAAAGAGAAATATATAATCAAAGAAAGGTGAATCATGATGCAAACATTAATTTCTTTATTACAACAAAATGCTCGCCTGTCCAATGCACAGCTTGCTGTTATGCTTGGAAAAACAGAAGAAGAAGTGGCAGCAGATATCCAAAAACTAGAGGACGATGGTATCATTAAAGGCTACAGTGTGATTCTCAACGAAGAAGCAATTCAAAAAGATATGGTGACGGCAATTGTAGAACTCCGTGTTACCCCACAGCGAGACTGCGGTTTTGAATCAATTGCTCGTACTATTATGCAATATGATGAAGTAGAGAGCATTTCCCTGATGGCAGGTGCCTATGATTTTTCTGTTACGGTCAAAGGTGCAAACGTCAAAGACGTTTCCCTGTTTGTTTCACAGCGGTTGGCACCGCTCGGCAATGTATTATCGACAGCAACCTATTTTGTCCTAAAGAAATACAAAGAAATGGGAAAGATTATTGTAAATGAGGAAAAAGACGAACGGGGTTTTTATTTCCCATAAGCAAAATATCAAAAAAACTATATTTTCCAGTGGCTGTACTGCTTTTCACATGGTACAGCTGCTGCCTATTTTCTATCAGGCTCTGTAAATTTAATAGCAGAGCATCTTATATTTTGTGTTCAATTGAAAGGGGCAATCATTTGTGATTCATTATGACTCTCTCTTATCCGAACAAGTAAAAAAAATGCAGCCCTCTGGCATCCGAAAGTTCTTTGACGTTGCGTCCATGATGGAAGGCGTCATCAGCCTTGGCGTTGGAGAACCAGACTTTCAGACACCTTGGGTCATTCGCAAAGAAGCCGTGGATATTCTGGAACGAAAGCGAATTATTTATAGTGCCAATTCTGGTATGATGGAACTACGGAAAGAAATCGCAGCCTACTTAAAACGAAAATATCAGATTTCCTATGAACCGGAAACAGAAATTGTTGCAACTGTCGGCGGCTCGGAAGCAATTGATCTTGCCATTCGAGCAGTGGTAAATCCGGGCGATGAAGTGCTAATTGTAGAGCCAAGCTTTGTCTGCTATAAGCCAATTGTAGAGCTGATGCACGGCGTAGCGGTCCCGATTCCAACAAAGGAAGAGAACCGCTTTAAGCTAACTGCTGAAGAATTGCAGACTCATATAACAGAAAAAACCAAACTGCTGATTCTCCCCTATCCGAACAATCCCACTGGCGGTATCATGACAAGAGAAGATCTGGAACAGATTGCTACAGTACTTCGGAATACCAATATTCTGGTACTCACCGATGAAATCTATTCAGAACTTACTTATGGAACAAAACACTGCTCCATCGCCGCCATTGATGGTATGTGGGAACGTACCATTTATGTCAGCGGCTTTTCCAAAGCATTTGCCATGACCGGATGGCGTCTGGGTTATCTCTGTGCACCAAAACCACTTACACAACAAATGCTAAAAATTCATCAATATGCCATTATGTGTGCCCCAACTGTCAGTCAGTATGCCGCTATTACTGCCTTGCAAGAATGTGACAATGAAGTACAAAAAATGGTAGATGAGTATGATGCCAGACGGCGAATTGTTGTAGACGGCTTCAATAAGATGGGACTACACTGCTTTGATCCAGAAGGCGCATTCTATGCGTTTCCCTGCATCCGCAGCACTGGTATGAACAGCGAAACATTTTGTGAAACGCTACTACAAGAAGAAAAAGTGGCAGTTGTACCAGGCAATGCCTTTGGCGAAAGCGGAGAAGGCTTTGTACGAGTTTCCTACGCCTACTCTTTAAAACATCTAATGGAAGCCTTACGGCGAATCGAACACTTTGTACAGCGGCATCAGCAGGAGGCTGGAACGTGAGAAAACTGATATTAAAAACACCAGCAAAAATCAATCTGGCTTTGGATGTTGTCGGCAAACGTCCGGATGGCTATCATCTGCTCGAAACCATCTTCCAGACCGTTTCCCTCTATGATACCGTCTCGGTTAGACTACATACAGATACAAAGAAT
>JAUNJC010000216.1 GCA_030523195.1 Oscillospiraceae bacterium | reverse complement strand
GGTGTTTGCCATATACAAGGCATGGCAGTTTTTGTGCCTAATACAGCTCCTGGTGATCAATTACAAGTGAAAATTGTAAAGGTTTTGAAACAGTATGCTTTTGGCATTGTTGTCAAAATAGAAGTTCCAGCAACATGTCGAATAGAACCAGATTGTTTGTTTTCTGCTTGTGGCGGTTGTACCTTTCGTCATATTACCTATACTACAGAATTACAGTGGAAAGAAAAATTAGTGCAAGATGCATTTCATAGGATCGGAAAATTATATCCAACATTTCTGCCAATTCTCGGCGCAGAGCATCGTTGTCACTATCGTAATAAGGCACAATATCCAGTTGCCATTAATTCGGATGGCAAACCGATTTGCGGTTTTTATGCAAAACGAAGTCATCGTGTGATCCCCGTACGAGGTTGCAAATTGCAGCCGGTATTATTTCAGAAAGTATTGGATGTTATTTTACAATATGTACAAGAACAATCTATTTCTATTTATCAGGAAGAAAACGGAACTGGAATTTTACGACATATTTACTTACGGCAGGGTTGGCATACAGAAGAATTGATGGTCTGTTTTGTCGTACGAAAACCAATTGCAGGACAATTAAAGAAATTGGCAAGAAATTTGGTTTCCATTTTTCCACAAATAAAAAGTATTGTTATGAATTGTAATCCAGAACGCACTAATGTTATCTTAGGTGAAAAGAACGAATTGTTATGGGGTACGAATACGATTACAGACATTCTATGCGGCAATCGGATTTCCCTGTCTCCTCATGCTTTTTATCAGGTAAATACAGAACAGGCAGAACGATTGTATCATGTTGCAAAGCAGTTTGCAAATTTGCACGGCACAGAAATGTTGCTAGATTTGTATTGCGGTGCCGGAACGATTGGACTTTCCATGGCAGATGCAGCAAAATCTGTGCTGGGTGTAGAAATTGTTCCGCAGGCAGTGGAAAATGCGAAAGAAAACGCTCGACAAAACGACATTGCCAACGCAAAATTTTTATGCGGAGATGCTGGAAACGTTGTACAACAATTGGAACAAATGCAAATGCAGCCAAATGTAATTATTATAGACCCCCCCAGGAAGGGATGTGAAACAGTAACACTAGAGGTAATGGGAAAGATGCAACCAGAACGAATTATAATGATTTCTTGTCATCCGGCAACAGCAGCAAGAGATTGTGCAACTTTACAAAAGATGGGTTATGACGTGCAGAAAGTGCAGCCAGTAGATCTGTTTCCAGGAACGGGCCACGTTGAGTGCGTGGTTTTGATGTCAAGGAATAAGGCGTAAAGCGCCGATTTTACGGTGCTTTTCGGGTGTTGTACTAGATGGCAAAGTCAACCCTGATGCCCCTTTTGCTGTATTCGGAAAGACATCTACGGTCTGAAAATGGCTGCCAACAGCAAATAGCACAATACGTTTAATAATAAAGGAGTGTCATTATGGTAGATTTGATAAACAAAAAAGTTAAGCATCGTATTTGGGGAGTTGGAACTGTAATTGATCAAGATGAATCATACATAACTATTGAATTTCTTTCAAAGATCAGCAAATTTCAATATCCACAAGCATTTGAAGGTTTCCTAATTCCAGAAGATAGTGCCGTTCTTAATGCTATTAAAAATGAAATTGAGGAAGCTAAAGCCGCTGCAGAAGCTGCTAAGGCTGAAAAAGCAACAAAAAGGGCAATTGAAGAAGCCACTAAACTTGCTGCTATTCAGGCCAAAGCAGCAGCATCAGGAATAAAATTGGAATCTAAAAAGGCATACACACCAACTGCTCGTGTTGATGGTCAAGCACTTACATTCCTTGTATTTCAAGGTGACACGTATGATGAAGAGTATAAAGGTCAGTTTCTATGGGCACCTAAATATACGAAAAGTGGAACTACATGTCACCACTGGGAGAGATTGAGGAATGTTCGCGAAGGTGACGTCATTTTCCATTGTTCTAATGGCTACATTATGGCTATAAGCCGCGCAAAAGCAGCATGTGAAGATAGTGCGAGGCCTGATCAAACAACTGGTGATTGGACACAAT
>JAUNJC010000215.1 GCA_030523195.1 Oscillospiraceae bacterium | reverse complement strand
GCACGCAGATACATCTCAGCAACTTCCTGTGCAGACATGCTCTTTTGAATGTGTGTTTGCACATAAAGAAATGCTAATGCATCAATTTTATTTGTTGGAAACGAATTATTATTCATCTACATTCACCCCCCTTCCATAATCTTTATTATACCACATTTACTATATGATGTCAACCGGAATCACAAAATATAGAAAAAAGAGGTGATAAACGTGAAAAGAGACAGCAGTGCATATTATCCAAGGCTGGAAGCTGAAATGATTTTACGTCACATTACAAGACTGGATTTAAAAGATTGTATTAAATTAAAGTACAATACACTTTGCAAAAAAGTAAATGGTGAATTGCGTTTTTCTCTGGAAGAAGCTATAAAAATCCAAGAAACATATTTTCCGGACATCTCAGTCAATGAGCTGTTCCGGCATGAATAACGGTGTGGCAGCACCGAATTGGTAACTATCTTGTATCTTTGTCTTTATACTACGCTTCTGAGCCGTTGAGCGTGATCAGCGGCATCCCACCGCCCGAAAGGGTATCAAAAAAACGAAAGGACTGATTTTATGACAGCTACAAGAACAGCACCAACAGATATGGAACGCCTGATTCATGCTGCACTGGATGTGGCTGTACCGTTTGAACGATACAGCTGGTTAAGAGGCTTTATTGAAGGCTATCAGGCAAAAGAAAAGGAATTTGAAGCTGGATTTGCGTTTCAGAATGGAAATCAAATGCAGCAGAAAGGAGAAGAACATGAACGAAATTCAAATTTTTACAAATGAGTTGTTCGGCAGTGTCCGGACACTTGAACAGAATGATGGTAAGGTGCTGTTTTTTGGCTCTGATGTAGCAAAAGCTCTTGGCTACAAAAGACCGAATGATGCCATTTCTACACATTGTAGGGCTACGGTAAAACACAGTATCCCTATCAGCGGAAAAATGCAGGGAGTAAATTTTATCACCGAGGGTGATATGTACCGCCTGATTACCCACAGCAAGCTGCCAGATGCAGAAAAGTTTGAAAGTTGGGTGTTTGATGAGATTCTCCCCACCATCCGTAAGCATGGCGCATATATGACAGAGCAGACCATTGAAAAGGCACTCTTCAACCCTGATTTTCTCATAGAGCTTGCAACACAGCTAAAAAATGAGCAGGCACGCAGTAAACGTCTGGAAACCACCGTAGCCGTGCAGGAGCAGCAGATTGCAGAGTTACAGCCGAAGGCAAGCTATTATGATGTGGTGCTGAACTGCAAGGACCTGATCTCAATCGGGAAAATCGCCAAGGATTATGGCTGGAGTGCACGGAAGATGAATGAATATCTTCACGAGCATGGAGTGCAGTACAAACAGGGCAAGACATGGCTACTGTATCAGAAACACGCTTCTTATGGCTACACCAGTACTAAGACACATATCTATCACGGCGATGACGGTACGGAACATGCGGCAGAACCGCATATGTACTGGACGCAGAAAGGACGGCTTTTCATTTACAGCTTGTTAAAAGCGGATGGAATCTTTCCGTTGATTGAACAGGAAGAAAAATCGGTGGTGGATGTGGCGTAAAAAAAGAAATCAGCTCAATTTTGAGCCGATTTCTGTGGAAGGGGGTGCAAAAAATGAGCAATGCAATTAACGATTTTTTGCAGCAGGATACGAAAATGCTGGAAAAAATCATTCAGGAATACCCTAAGCAGATTCCTGTAAAAATCATTGCAGAATGGTGGGGGTGTACACAGGATGCCATTCGGGCAGCGCTGGAACAGAGTGGCCTGTTGGGAATCGGGTACAGACAACCAGGGAAAATGAATCGTGGTTTCGTCATCCCAACTGGGCATTTTATCCGGTGGTACTTATGCATGAAAGAAAATTCATAACTATTAGGGATGGTTACAAATACACCCGATTTGCACGGCAGGAATAGGAGGTACAAACATGTTCGCAATTGGCATAATCAGCAGCTTAATATTGGTACTGCATCATCTGGGCAGACTTTGGCTGCTGCTGAAAAGTAAAAATCCCCGCACCGGCGGCAACCGGTAACGGGGACAAAGTAAAAAAAAC
>JAUNJC010000214.1 GCA_030523195.1 Oscillospiraceae bacterium | reverse complement strand
TGCTCACTGGAACGCCCTGCATCATTCGTAATAATCATGTCAAAGGCAACCACTGTATCATTACCATTGTGGCTAATTATTTTCGCAGAGCGGCAGTCCACAAAACGGCTCACGCCCTGACGGCTGAAGACCTGCGGCAGGGCAGGGTCGTTATCCAAATACAAGGGCGGCTTGTATAAGCGGAAGTTAGTGTTGCCTTGTGTAGCTTCTACGACTTTACTTGGGTTATTTGAAAACTTAAATGCAACGTAGGTCGTTGCATTTACAATTACATCATTGCGGAAGCATGAAGTTGCATTAAGAACTTCATGCTTCCTTTTTTCTTTGGTATGGGGTATAGTTGTGTTGTTCTGCCTTCGGATTGGAGCTAATTATGAAACGAAAACATCTTACCTTTGACGATAGACTAGCCATCCAAGCTGGACTACAACAAGGCTTAAACATTTCTCGGATTGCTAAAAACATTGGCAAAGACCGTTCTACCATCGGCAGAGAAATTAAGGCCCACAGGCGTTTGGTAACGACTTCTAATGGCAACAATTGCATTCATTGGCAAACTTGTACTAGAATTCCAGCTTGCCGGAAGAGCTGTTTCAAGGGCAAAAAACAGTGCCATACTGTTTGTAATGGCTGCCAGGATGATTGCAAAGAGTATCAGGAAGAGTTCTGCATGGATTATGAGAAACCACCCTTTGTCTGCAATCCCTGTGATAAACGCCTTCGTTGCCGCCTGCGCAGGATGCTTTATGATGCCAAATATGCCCAACAACAGTATGAGCAGCTGCTGTCTGAGTCACGTAGAGGGATTTCTCTTACAGAACAGGAGTTGACTCGTATTAATGGCACAATTTCTCCTTTGCTGAAGAAGGGTCAGTCACTGCCCGTTATCTGTGAACGCTATAGGGATGAGTTACCGGTTACAGACCGCACAATTTATTCCTATATCGATGCTGGATTATTCGAAGTCAGAAATATTGACCTGAGAAGAAAACTGCGTAGGCCGGAACGTAAAAAGAGCGGACCGGTTCTTAGGGTAGACCGCAAGTGCCATATTGGGCGCACCTATGAAGAATACGTGGAATACATGCGTCAGAACCCCGATGCTATGGTCAGCCAAATGGATAGTGTAATAATTCACAAGGGTGGGCAGACTATTCTGACGGTATTGTTTACCAATTGTGACCTACAGCTTATGTTCTTGAGAGATCGCAATACGGCGGGTTCTGTAACAGAGATATTCAGCCATTTGAGAAAAATACTTGGTGACAAACATTTTAGTAGTCTGTTTCAAGTGGTACTTACAGACAGAGGGAGTGAATTTAGTGATCCAGAAAAGATAGAAGTAGATATGGAAACAGGAGAAATTCAGTGCCGTGTATTTTATTGCGATCCAATGAACAGCAACCAGAAGAGTAACTGTGAACGTAACCATGAATTTATACGTTATATAATTACTAAGAAATATCCAAAAGACAACTACACGGAAGAAGAAATACGAAAAATGATGAACCATATTAATTCTTATCCGCGAAAAAAATGGAACGGACAGGCTCCGATAGATCTGTTTGTGAAGATCTACGGCCAAGAGACCGCAACTCTCCTGGGCCTTGAGAAAATCCCGTCCGATTCCATTCAACTCACACCGGCGTTATTGAGATAGCCGGAGCAAAATATAACAGAAGGCAGGACATAAACTGAAAAGCAGCTATACAAACAGGGTGCATTTACAACTTCAACAAAAAGAGAAAAATGCAGCCTGTGTTTTGTCATGCCTTCTTTTAAGTGATTTTACATGGAAAGCTCAAAAAAGGCAATGAAAAAAGGGTAAATCCGCTGAAATTTGTTGCATTTACCCCTAGGGGCGTGCATTTACAATTTCAAAAAATCCCCAACGTGCACTTACAACTTCAATGTTGCATTTACAATTGCAATTAACCCGCTAAGGTGTGACAGCGTTTTTGTATGCTTCGGCGGCATGCAAGCGTATGAAAACAAAGTATTGGTTTTTTCTGCTTCCAGCTAATACAATAAGGATAGAGAGTTGTTCTGAGTATTTTTTTGAGGAGGTACAACAA
>JAUNJC010000213.1 GCA_030523195.1 Oscillospiraceae bacterium | reverse complement strand
TTTCAAATACATACTGAAAAAACTGGCAGCCGTCGTTGCGGCTTTTGTGATGGCTTTTTTGGGTATGGCAAGCTGTATGACGGTGGATGCATTTTATGAAGATCAAGGCTATTGTGTGTATAATTGTGCAACGAAAAAAATAAGTAAATACGGTTTAAAAGTAGATCTTCCTATTTTTGATGGAAATGGTGGAACGACACGATCTGGTTTAATTGATGATCGTGTTCCAGATACAGATGTATCTGTTGTGAGATTAGTAGCAGGAGGGTCTGTAGCTACTGGATTTATAATTGATAAACATATTATTGCTACGGCAGCACATTGTGTATATGCCAATAAGGCTTTTAAATCTAATCCAATGGTGAACATTTATAATGAAGATTGTACAAAAATTTTAAAAACAGTTTATGCAAAGGAAGCACATATTCCAGTAAAATACACAGCATATGAAAATAAGATGTATGATTACGCTCTTCTTTATGTGGAAGAAGACTTATCAGAATATGGAATGTTTTCCCTTGGTGTGCCAACAGATGCATTTATGACAAGTGGGGCAACTGTCACAGTAAGCGGTTTTCCAGCATTAATTGATTCTTTGCCGGGTGCTGATTCGAAGCATCGATACAAAGCTGATGGTCAGATTGTAGATATTCGCAACTATAATTCCGATTTATGGGCTCGTCAAATTCAATATACTGCTTTTATGAGTGGTGGTGATAGTGGCGGTCCAGTATATACAACACAAACTTTTAATGGGCAGACATACCATACTGTAATCGGCATCAATACAAGTGGATGGCGTGATACCGATAGTGATGAACCTTCATATGGTTATTTTGGTACTAGAATTACGTCAACTCTTCTGGTATTCTATTATAACAATGAAAAAATAGGTAGCACGTTATCATAAGAAAGGGAAAGGTGGTTTTTATGACAAACAAAAAGAAAGTTTTTGCATCGGTTCTTGCAGCAATTTTGCTGACAAGTACGTTGTCCATTCCTGCTTTTGCGTGGAGCAAGGAAGATGTTGTGTCATCCGATGAACATAGTATTACCTTTATAAGTGGTGACTCCAGTGCAGATTATATTACATTTAGCGACACAACAGAAGATACATATTACTCTGGAACCAGGCGAACAGGTTATATGGCAGTTGTGATGAAAGATGCAAATACTGTGCCGGATACAGAAGAAATGGCAGCCATTTCTTCCTATCTGACCGCAACGCTAGCAAGTGAGTTCGATTTTGAAAATATTCGTTATTGCTGGGATTCTGATACCAAGGTACTGATTCCATCAGATTGGGATTTGAATTGTGTTTATATTATGTCTAGTGATGTTTCTTATTCGGAAGAAGAGTTATATCAGCTGAGCGGCGTAGAAGCTGTTTATGATATTTATGCGGATTTTAAAATGGATATATTAAATTATGAACCGGCTGATACTTGTAAAATTGGAGTATCTGTAGTTGCCGGAACGCCGTTTGATATGGAGCAGTGCAGTGATTTACCCTATGCTGTTTCTTCTATTGAGAAAAGGGAAACAGAGAATACGAATTCAGATGTATATCGGTTGACAATAGAAACGCCGGGAAAAAAATCCTGTCAAGGTGTTGTAGAAATGTTAAAGGCATTTTTAGAAATGGATTTTGTTACTAATGTGACTGCACCTTATTTGATGCATCTTATGACATCTACGCCAACAGGAGATCCTTCTTTTGTATTGTTAGAAAATCCCAATGCGATTTCTTATGGGGATATAGACGGTGATGGCACGGTTTCCGTAGAAGATGCCGTTTCGGTGTTGACATATTACGCCCAGCAGTCCGCCGGACTGGAAGCACAACTGATACAGGCGACAGCTACGGAGGAGTCTGCTTTCCTGGCAGCCGATGTAGACGGTGACGGACAGATTACCGTAGAGGATGCGGTAGCGATTCTGACTTATTATGCAAAGAAATCCGCTGGTTTGGATGCTGCGTGGTAAGGAGGAAGAATAGGTTGTTTTTAATATCCCGTACGTGATAGACGTGCGGGATATTTATTGTATATTTTCTATAAAAATAATAGTTGAAAATTAG
>JAUNJC010000059.1 GCA_030523195.1 Oscillospiraceae bacterium | reverse complement strand
CATTACCTATTTGTTTAGCAGTTCGCTGATTGGTCCCTGTTATTTTGATTTTCACGAAAATGCCTTTTTGCCGCCATTGTTAATGTGGCTGTTCTGGAGCATCGACAAAAAGAAATGGTGGATGTTCTATTTAAATGGTGCATTAATACTTCTAGTAAAAGAAGATGCCCCACTGTATTTGATTTGCATTGGACTTTATCTGTTCACTAGCAAAACAAGCCGCCTACATGGCGGAATCCTAACGACAATTTCTACGATCTATTTTGGCATTGTAACCGCTTGCTTACGACGATTTGGAGACGGCGTAATGAGTAGCCGATTCTCACAATTCTACTTGGAACAGGATGGTTCTTTTGTAGAATTGATTGTCAATGCCATTAAAAATCCAGCCTATTTCCTAGATCATCTTATCTCAGAAAATGCACTGGCATTCTTCTTTACAGTGATGTTGCCGCTCTGCTTTTTACCGTTTCTCACTAAAAAACTATCTCGTTATTTTCTGTTTCTGCCATTTGTTATCATGAATTTACTCGTGTCAGCATCCTATAATGCAGCTGCAAGTGTGCACTATCAATATGTATTTGGTACATGGACTTGTCTATTTTACTTATCCATTTTAAACTGGCAGGATTTAAAAAGTATGACACGTAAAAAATTAGTCACTGCAATGGCTTGTATTTCCTTTTTGAGTGCCTACACAATGTTTACAAATAATATTTGGTATCGAGAACAATATATAGAAGAAAAAGAAATTTATACACAGATGGAAGAAGTGATGAAAAAAATTCCAGAAGATGCTTCTGTTTCCTGTGATAGCTGGCATCTTTCACATCTCGCAAACCGTGAGGTCATCTATCTGCTGGATTCTACCACAGCAGAAGAACCAAGCACTACAGATTTTGTTGTAGTACGAGAAGATCTGGGCAAAGATGCTGAAAAATGGACGAAGAAAGAACGAGAAAAACTGAAAGAAGAAGGCTATACGCTTTGGGATGCGGTTGAAAACAAATTTCAGGTTTACGTTAGTCCAGAATACACTGCTACTAATCCAACCTAATATAATTCGGAGGAAAAGAAAAAATGACGCATAAAAAGCGTTCTATTACACCGATACAGCTGATTGCATTGGGTTTTCTCATCATGATGATCCTTGGAACCGGTTTACTTTTGCTTCCCATTTCTCAGCGTCAGCCCGGCAGTCTTTCTGTCATTAATGCAGCATTTACTGCTGTCAGTGCAGTATCGACTACTGGACTGACCGTAGTCGATACCGCAAGTACTTTCAGCACATTTGGATATGTCGTACTATGTATTCTGATTCAAATCGGGGGTCTTGGCATTACCTCTATTGGTGCTGGATTAATTGCATTCACTGGCAGAAAACTACGGATGCGGGATCAGGTTTTGATACAGGAAGCATTGAACTATCCTACCATGAAAGATGTACAAGTACTCATTCGTTCTGTTTTAATTACTACTATTACAGTGGAATCTACAGGAGCATTTGTTGGATATTTTTTATTTTTTCAGCAATTTGGTGCTTTCCGTTCTCTGGGAATTGCCATTTTTCACAGCGTTTCCACATTCAATCACGCTGGTTTTGATATTTTAGGTGGACTGACTTCTTATCATGATCATATCGGATTACAGCTTATGACAACTGCCGAAAATATATTGGGGGGATTTGGCTTTTTCGTAATTTTAGATATTCTGCGAAATAAACGATTTTATAAATTCAGTCTACACACTAAAATCGTGTTAACTGTTTCTGCCTTTCTGGATATCAGCAGCACATTATTGTTGAAAATCCTTGAAGGGGACTCTCTCTCATGGATTAACGCACTTTTTATGGGCATTACCTCCAGAACATCTGGTCTCTCCGTCGCATCTGTTGGCGATTTTTCCAATGCTAGTTTGCTGCTAATCAGTGTCTTAATGTACATTGGTGCTTCTCCCGGTTCCACCGGTGGTGGTGTCAAGGTCACAACCATATTCGTCTTAATTCGTACCATGCTTGCTTTTCCACGTGGCGAAAAACCAGGTGCATTTAAAAAACGGTTTCCATCTGGCACCGTACAGCAGGCAATGGTAATTTGTTGTATGGCATTTGGCATCATTCTAATCATTGTTTTTCTACTCTGTATTCTAAACCCAAATCTGCCATTTCAGTCTCTGCTCTTTGAAACGGTTTCTGCATTCAGTACAGTTGGTCTCTCGACTGGTATCACCAGCTCCATTGAATCAATTGGAAAATGTCTCTTAATGGCTGCTATGTTCAGTGGTAGACTCGGTACAATGACAGTTGTTTCTCTTTGGTTTCGAAAACACCGCCAAACCATTTTAACTCCATTAGAGAATATTGCAGTTGGATAAGCAAAGTACATTATTTGCATTTTCACAATGATAACAGCACGATAATTGCATTGATTAAAAAATAAAATGATTTGGAGGGAAATTATGAAAAACAAAAAACATATGACACCACTACAATTAATTGCACTTGGATTTCTGATAGTTATTTTGCTGGGAACAATTTTACTCATGATGCCATTTTCGCAAAAACAGCCAAGCAATATTACATGGGTGGATGCTACCTTTACTGCTGTCAGTGCTGTTTGTGTTACCGGACTGGTTGTCGTAGATGCTGGAGACACGTTTAATGCAGTTGGGCAAACCATATTGGCTATTTTAATTCAAATCGGTGGATTAGGAATTACGTCCATTGGTGTGGGATTGATTTCTTTTCGCCGGAAACACATACGAATGCGAGAACAAGTCCTCATACAAGCTGCTTTAAATTATCCCACCATGAAAGAAATTCAAGAATTGATTCGCTCCGTTCTTCTTATGACATTGACCATTGAAGCATTTGGTACAGTTGTTGGTGCCATCTTTTTCTATCCCGATTACGGTTTGCCTAATGCAATTGGAATCGCAGCCTTTCATAGCATTGCATCCTTTAATAACGCTGGATTTGATATTTTTGGTAACTGGGATGGTATGACACTATATACAAACCACATTGGGTTAAATCTGCTTACTGCGTTTCTCATTGTCAGCGGCGGCATTGGCTTTTTCGTCATTCGGGACATTTTGAAAAAACGGCGTATCTCTCGTTGCAGCCTGCACACAAAAGTGGTACTATTTATGACAGTCATTTTAACTTTTGGTGGAATGCTGCTGATAAAGTGCACGGAAAGAGAACAGATTTCCTGGTTGAATGCATTCTTTACCAGCATTTCAACACGAACAGCTGGATTTTCTGTGATTCCGCTCAATCAGTTTTCCCATGCTGGCATTTTACTAATTTGTCTGCTAATGTTCATTGGTGCAGCTCCCGGTTCAACAGGTGGGGGAGTCAAAGTCACAACTTTCTATATTTTAATACGAACTATTCTGTGCTATCCACGAAAAAAACAACCATATGGATTTCAAAAACGATTTCCTTCTGGTATCGTACAGCAAGCTTTGGTCATTTGCAGTCTGGCGATTGCAATTATCTTTACTGGGCTGCTTCTCCTCTGCATGTTAGAACCTGAATTTTCTATTTCTTTCCTATTATTAGAAACCATCTCTGCATTTGCAACAGTAGGATTATCTGCTGGCATTACACCAGATTTGCAGCCTATCAGCAAAATCGTTTTGATGCTAATTATGTATATTGGCAGACTTGGACCGCTGACGATTGCCTCTCTTTGGTTCCGAAAACAATCGGATAACATTCTACTGCCAGAAGAGGAAATCCCAGTTGGATAAAAAACAAAAAATATTACAACAGTTAAAGGAGAAATTACTATGTTTGGAAAAAAAGTAAAAACAGAAAATGGACTCTATGGCATTATTGGATTGGGACGCTTTGGATTCGCATTGGCACAGTCCCTCTCAGAATCAGGAAAAGACTTGATTATCATTGATGAAAATGAAGCAAAAATCAACTCTGCTGCTGCATTTACAGATCATGCCTATGTAGTACAGGAATTGTCTAAAGATAACTTCCGGAAAGTTGGCATTGATAATTGTGATGTTGTTATCATCTGTATTGGCGAACGCATAGACACTTGTATCCTTGCAACTTTGAATGTCATTCAACTTGGCGTAAAACGAGTGATCGCAAAGGCAACCAGTTCAGAACAAGGATGCGTATTGGAACTGCTCGGTGCGGAAGTAGTTTATCCAGAACGAGATATGGCAATCCGACTTGCAAACCGTCTGCTTGCTCCGGGTTTTCTGGACTTTATCACATTAAGTGAAGAAGTCGATCTCATGGAACTGAGCGTCACACAGAAAATCGCTGAAAAAACGGTGGAAGATATTAATCCAAGAAAAATGTTTGGCATCAACCTCATTGCAGTAAAACACAACGGAACATTGGAAATTGAAATCAAACCAGACACCATATTGCATCGAGGTGACACGATTTGTGTCATTGGTACACGAGAAAACATCCGAAAATTTGAACGCTATTTAAATGAATAACAATAAACCGCTTTTGTTACCGTTCTTTTTATCACAAACCGGACGAGACAGTCTTCTAAATGCAAAAACAGCAGCAAGCAGGAATTTTCTCCTACTTGCTGCCTTTTCATTTATTCACTTTTCTTTTCTTCGTGATATTCCTTTTCTGTATTAACAGACCAAATATTGTCCTTGTTCTTCCTGCCAGAAAGAATATTGTCCACTGTTTCAAAAGAAGTCGCCATAGAATGATCCATATTGTTATAACGGTGTTGTCCATTTCTACCAACACAGTACAGATTATCAAATTGATTCAAATAAGCAATCAAATCATCAATCTGTGCATATGTATCAAAATAAGCAGGATACGCCTTCTTTACCTTTTCCCGATGAGAATCCTTAACATCTGATGCGTCATTGATCACACCCATCGAAACCAGTTCCTTAATTACCATATTGATACAAGCCTCATCATCCATGTTCCAGAAACTGTCACCCTCTGCACAGAAATACTCCAGACCAATCCAAACGGTATGTTCTGGATCTTCTACCATATACGGAGACCAGTTATTGAAAATTTGAATTCTGCCAAGCTTTACACCAACATCCTGTACATAAATCCAACAATCCGGTACAATATTTCCTAGTGTCGAAATTTTAGTTTCATTTTTCAGGTTCAGTTTATCCACTAACAAACCAACCGTTACAAAATCACGATACGGCAAACCCTTTGCAATCGCTGCAATCTTGTCTGGTACATCATTCATTCCGACTACCAGATCCTTCAGTGGCATGGAAGAAATAAACAAATCTCCGTTAATCGTCTGTTCTTTGCCGTTTTGTATATATGTTAAAGACAGGATATTATTATTTTTGTCAGTTTGAATCTTCGTAACTTTACTGTGCATGAAAATTTTTCCGCCGAGTTTTTCAATTTCCACAGCTGTTGTTTCCCAAAGCTGACCCGGACCATACTTTGGATAATAGAACTCCTCAATCAAAGAAGTTTCTACCTTTCTGTTTTTCTTGTTCGGTGAAAGTTTGGAAAACATATCTTTAATAACTGCTGTAATAGACAGTCCTTTTACACGCTGTGAACCCCAGTCAGCCGAAATTTCTCTCGGGTGCCGCCCCCAAAGCTTTTCTGTATAACCCTCAAAGAACATAGAATACAACTTCTTGCCGAATCGATTGATATAAAAATTCTCCAGAGATGTTTCTTCTTTTTTTCCAATAGTACTCTTTAGATAACTGCATCCAGCTGCAACAGTGGTAGCAAATCCCATATTTTTCAGTGTATCCCACTTTAACGACACCGGATAATCAAAAAACTTATGCTTGTAATAAATGCGGGAAACACGGTTTCTGACCAGCATCACCCGATCTGTTTTTTCCGGATCTGGTCCACCTTCTGCAAGTTGCTTTTCCCGATGCAGCTTAATATCATCGAAAGAGGGCTTTCCTTGCCGTGGCATCATTTCTTGCCACCAATTCATTACTTGCTGATCCTTGGAAAAGAAGCGATGTCCGCCAATATCCATACGGTTATTTTTATACTTTACCGTTTTAGAAATTCCGCCAATTGCATTACTTTCTTCTAAAATCGTAACCTCATAGCCTTTTGGTGAACGTCGTAATAATTCGTAAGCAGCCGTCAGACCTGCCGGTCCAGCACCAATAATTACAACTTTTTTCATTGCGTTCTTTTGCCCCTCTTAAATCTTTATTTTTGTTTAAATACCAATTCTTAAAAATTCTCATAATATATGCTTTAAAATATATTATTTACCTATATCAAATCACTATAATCAAAATACATCATTATATAAAAATGCGACTGTAGCAAAATACAATCGCATTTCCATACCAGTTTTAAAATTTATTTAGTATTGCTTTCCATAGCTGCTTTTGTGACAGCTACAATGTTCGATGCACACAATCCAAATTCTTTCAACAATTCTGCTGCTGGACCCGAATGACCGTATTCATCCTTTACACCGATCCGAACTACTGGAACCGGACAACTATCACAAACCGCTTCAGCTACAGCAGAACCTAAACCACCAATGATACTATGTTCTTCTATTGTAACCAAAAGACCAGTTTCCGCAGCTGCCTTACAAATCAATTCTGTATCTAATGGCTTAATAGTGTGTATGTTCAATACTCTCGCAGAAATTCCCTCTGCCGCCAGTTGTTCCGCTGCTGTTAATGCTTCTGATACCATCAGTCCAGTTGCAACCAGTGTAACATCCTTGCCTTCTCGCAGTGTAATGCCCTTGCCAATCGTAAATTGATACGTTGTCGGATCATTGAAAATCGGAGCTGCCAATCTACCAAAACGCAGATAAACCGGTCCTTCCATTTCAATAGATGCTTTTACAGCGGCTCTTGCTTCCACATCATCTGCCGGATTCAAAATCGTCATCCCCGGAATTGTTCGCATCAAGGCGATGTCTTCATTACATTGATGCGTTGCACCATCTTCTCCGACAGAAATACCTGCATGAGTGGCACCAATTTTTACATTCAGATGCGGATAACCAATCGAGTTTCTAACAATTTCATACGCTCTACCAGCGGCAAACATGGCAAATGTGCTGGCGAATGGAATCTTTCCGGATGCTGCCAGACCAGCTGCCACGCCCATCATATTGGCTTCTGCAATTCCACAGTCAAAAAAGCGTTCTGGATATGCTTTTTTAAAGATACCGGTTTTGGTTGCAGCAGCAAGATCTGCATCCAGTACCACAAGATTTTCATATGTCTCTGCAAAATCCCGCAATGCTTCACCATAGCTCTCACGAGTTGCTTTCTTTTTTACTTCACCAGCCATATTTTTAACCCTCCAGTTCCTGTAGCTGTGTCTGCAATTCTGCCATTGCCTGTTCATATTCTGCCTGATTGGGTGCTTTACCATGCCAGCCAACCTGATTCTCCATAAAGGAAACACCCTTTCCTTTCACGCTCTTCTGAATGATGACTACCGGCTGTCCCACAATTTGTTCTGCCTCTGCAAACGCAGCTTCTATTGCATCAAAATCATGTGCATCCATCTGAATCACATGCCAGCCAAATGCAGAAAATTTCTCTGGAATTGGTTCTGGTGAACAAACTTCTGACAGTTTGCCGTCAATCTGCAAGCCGTTGTAATCTACAATTGCCAGAAGATTGTCCAACTGATAATGAGAAGCAAACATCGCTGCCTCCCAAACCTGTCCCTCTTCAATTTCGCCATCCCCTAAGACCGCATAAATCTTATATGCTGCATTGTTCAGCTTGCCTGCCAGTGCCATACCACAGGCAACGGAAATTCCCTGCCCCAGTGAACCACTGGACATATCTACACCCGGTATGTGAATACAGGGATGCCCTTGCAGCATAGCACCAATGTGCCGCAATGACTGCAATTCTTCCCATGGGAAAAAAACACGTTGTGCCAAAACCGAATAAAGTGCTGGTGCACAATGTCCCTTAGAAAGTATCAACCGGTCTCTGTCTGCCATCTCTGGCTGTTTTGGGTCGATATGCATTTTTGCAAAATAAAGATATGTCAGCAAATCGCTGATGGAAAGCGAACCGCCCGGATGTCCAGATTTCGCACAATATGTGCCTTCTATCACACCCATCCGCACTTTACAAGCAATCGCCTGTAACTTTTTCTTTGTGATTTCCTCCATGGGAATTCCCTCCGTTGTTAAAATTTTGATTGTATCCATAAAAGCAATTCAGAAATTGCTTTTTGATCACATGTATGTTGCAAGACATAATCTGCAACCGCTTTCACTTCTGGCTGAGCATTTGCTGGTGCAATTCCATAATCCGCATATTGCAGCATTGTACTGTCATTCTGATAATCACCCACAGCAATCAATGTTTC
Organism: Oscillospiraceae bacterium; assembly: GCA_030523195.1. Classification (GTDB taxonomy): domain Bacteria; phylum Bacillota; class Clostridia; order Oscillospirales; family Ruminococcaceae; genus Ruminococcus_C. The sequence continues at coordinate 5,156 of JAUNJC010000059.1, read as the reverse complement.
CGTCTCATGTAAATGCAACAATTCCCGATAAACTAATAAAGCACTGCCTTTAGAAACATCTTTCGGCAGCATCTCGTAAAAGGATTCCGATGACTGCAAAAAATCTACGCCTGTCCAGTTCTGTGCCTGTATAAATGCTTGCAGCTTCGGCATATCATCAGGTGCAACTGCAAATAACACTTTCATCCACGGAATTTCCGGCATGGTTTCCAGTGTACAATAATGCGGTATCACATTGCAAATTGCAATATGCTCCTGTTCATAAATTGTATTTTGAATGACATACGTTCCCTCTGCACAGAGGATCTCCGAACCTGCCTGCGGAAATGCCTGCAATACAGCTGCGGTCATCTCTTTAGAAGCTTTACAAAGCGGATTCTGATAGAGTATGATTTCTTGAAGCGGGTCATAAATCATTGCCCCATTATATAAAATCATAGGGCATTGAATCCGCAACTGTTCCCAGTATACACGAGCAGAATCCAACGTTCTTCCTGTTGCAATGGTAAAATGCCCACCCTGTTCTGTAAATCGTTGAATATCTGATAGCACCTCTATTGGAATTTGTTTATCTGAAGGCAGCAACGTGCCGTCTAAATCCGATAAAAGCCAAATATGCTGCATCCTTTTCTCCATCCTCTCAAACAAAATGCAATTTTCGCAGGGCAGCTTCAAAATAGTCCGGCAGAGGACTAGTAAATTCCATGTATTCACCAGTAACTGGATGTACAAAACCGATTTTCCCAGCATGCAAACATTGTCCAGTCAAATTGGAAAATGATTTTCCATATACGTCATCTCCTAGCACCGAATGCCCGATATATGCTAAATGCACACGAATTTGGTGCGTACGTCCTGTTTCTAAACGCAGACAGAGATGTGTATAGTTCCCAGATTCCGCTAAAACAGTATAATGTGTCACAGCGTCTTTGGAATTTTTCTGTGTCACACACATTTTCTTTCGATCCACTGGATGACGACCAATGGGAGCATGAATCGTTCCGCTTTTTTCTGTAAACCGCCCCAATGCAATTGCCTGATATTCTCTGGTAAATGTATGTGCCTGTATCTGTTCCGAAAGTTTGACATGTGCATTGTCATTTTTTGCCACCATGAGCAAGCCACTGGTATTCTTGTCAATCCGATGTACAATCCCTGGACGAATCACACCATTGATACCAGAAAGCCGACCACCGCAATGATAAAGCAATGCGTGTACCAATGTTCCCGTCAAATTACCGGGAGCAGGATGCACCACCATGCCTTTCGGCTTATTCACTACCAGCAAGTCATCATCTTCATAAACAATCTCCAATGGGATAGATTCTGGTATTAGCTCCAGCGATACTGGTTCTGGTATGACAACTTGCACAGTGTCATTGCTGCGAATTTTATAATTCTTCGGCACTACCCTACCATTTACTGTAACATCTCCTTGTTCTATTCGAGTTTGAATCACAGAACGAGTCAGGGAAAGACTGTCCTGTTCCGCAAGCCACTTATCCAGTCGCACACCAACGATTTCTGGTGTAAAGGTCAGCACCGTTTCTTTCATGCGTCTGCCTCTTTCTGTTCTGTTGATTTTTTCTTTCCATCAAAAAAGAATAGGTAAATCGCAAATAAAATCACACCGACTACCACACAACAATCTGCAAAATTAAATACTGCAAATGAAAACAGACGTACATCTAAATAGTCAACTACACAACCGTCTCGAAATAACCGATCAATCAAATTCCCAATACCGCCTGCAAGAATCAAAGATGCACAGATTGAAACCATCTTAGAACGTTTTTGATATTTCACCATTAAAACAACGCAAGCTGCCATCATAAGAATTGTCACACCAATCAAAAACCAACGCATTCCAGAAAAGCTGCTGAACGCTGCTCCCTTGTTTTCCAGATAAGTGAAATTCAAAATTTCTGTATCCCCAATATGCAAAAATGGAATACTCCCCAATGGTTGTAAGGTATGCACTGCCCAATATTTAATCAGCTGATCCACTCCAACCAGCAACACAATCAAAGCACAGGATAAAATCATCAAGTGTAATTTCCCCCTTTTCAATTGGAGAACAAGAACAGCCCGCCGCACAAAACCGGCAGGCTGTCATTTTTTCATTCCTCTTTTTATTCAGAAACAACATGTGCACATCTTGCACAAAGCGTTGGATGCGTCGGATCTTCTCCAACTGTCGTAGAGTACATCCAGCAGCGTTCACATTTTTCACCTGTTGCTGGTGCAACTGTATAAATATTTTCTGCTGCATCGGTTTTTGTAATTGTTACCATAGAAACAATCAGTACCTTTTCCAGCAGTTCTCTGTTTTCCGATAAAATCGTATAGGCAGCATTGTCAGCGACTGCGATCGTTACAGCAGCTTCCAATGATTTTCCAATTGCTTTTTCATTCCGCTTTTCTTCCAGCATCTTATTGACATCCAAACGAATCTGATAAATCAAATTCCACTTTTCTGTAAATGCGGTATCTGCTGTCAAACCGCTCTTCTCTGGCATTTGATTTAAGAAGACACTTTCTGTATCATCTGCTGCACCATGCGGCATAAAGCTCCAAATTTCTTCAGCGGTGAACGAAAGAACCGGTGCCAATAACAATGTCATCGCACGCAGAATGCGGTACATAGTAGTCTGTGCAGCCCGTCTTGCAACAGAAACTTCTGGCTCACAGTAAAGTCGATCTTTTATAATGTCCAAATAGAAGTTGGACATATCTGTTGTACAGAAATTATGAATGCTGTGGAAAACAACATGAAAATCCAATGCATTATAGCCTTCATGCACTTTATCAATTAAGCAGTCCAGACGAATGAGTGCCCAACGATCCAATTCATGCAGCTGATCATCTGAAACCATATCTCGATCTGGATCAAAACCACTTCCATTTCCCAGATTGCCCAAAATGTATCTTGCTGTATTACGAATTTTTTTATAGGCATCCGAAAGCTGCTGCAAAATTGCCTTGGAAATGCGGATATCTGAATGATAATCCGAAGAAGCAACCCACAAACGCAGAATATCTGCACCATACTGCTGAATAATCTCATCCGGCATAATACCATTGCCCAGCGATTTTGACATCTTTCGGCCTTCGCCGTCTACCACCCAACCGTGTGTGCAGACTGCTTTGTATGGTGCCTGTCCTTTATAGACAACGGAAGTCAACAGAGAGGACTGGAACCAGCCACGATACTGATCAGCACCTTCCAGATACAAATCAGCTGGCCAACGCAGACAATCATATTGTTCCATAACAGCACTGTGGGATACCCCACTGTCGAACCAAACATCCATAATATCGTATTCTTTGGTAAATTCCTGACAGCCACATTCACAAGTGACAGATGCATCAATAAAGTCCTTTACATCCTTTGTCCACCATGCATCTGCTCCCTCTGCTCGGAACAAATCTGCGATATTCTGAATCGTCGTATCATTGATGATCGGCTTTTTGCAATTCTTGCAGTAGATGATTGGAATTGGCACGCCCCACGTTCTCTGACGAGAGATACACCAGTCACTGCGGTCACGTACCATACCCTTAATCCGTTCTTCACCCCACTCTGGAATCCATTGAACAGATTCAATCGCATGAATCGCATCCTCTTTAAAACCTTTCACAGAACAAAACCACTGTTCTGTTGCACGATAGATAATTGGTTGATGACAACGCCAACAATGTGGATACTGATGAACAATGTGTTCTGTTGCCAACATTGCACCGCATGCCACCAATTTTTCCGCAATTGCTTTATTTGCCTGCTTGGTATCTAAACCAGCAAATTCTCCGGCTTCTTCTGTCTGCTTTCCATGTGCATCTACACAAACCAAAATGCCCACTTCATCATAGTTCTTGCAAACTTCAAAGTCCTCTACGCCATAACCCGGTGCAGTGTGTACACAGCCTGTACCACTTTCCAATGTAACATGGTCACCAACAATGACAAGTGATGTCCGATCATACAGCGGATGTTTTGTCTGCATATATTCCAGTTCACTGCCTAAAAAGGTGCCAACTGTTTCATATTCTGTAATACCAGCCGCTTTCATGGTTGCTGCAACCAGTTCCATCGCCATACAATAGTACTCGTCTCCAACCTTCACAAGTGTGTATTCATAATCTGGTCCAACGCAGACAGCCAAATTGCCGGGAATAGTCCATGTAGTCGTTGTCCAAATTACAAAGTAAACCTGCTTCGGGTTAATTCCCAATTTAGAAAAAAATCCTTTATCCTCAGTTACCTGAAATTTAACATAAATGGAATCACATGGATCATTCTCATATTCAATTTCTGCCTCTGCCAATGCAGTCTGACAATCTGGACACCAGTAAACTGGCTTCAAGCCCTTGTACATATATCCACGCTTTGCCATCTCTCCAAATACTTCTACCTGTCTTGCCTCATACTCTGGCTTCAAGGTGAGATATGGATCGCAGTAATGCCCCAGACTGCCTAACCGCTTGAACTGCTGCATCTGGTTTTTAACGTGCTTCATGGCAAATGTCTTACAATGTTTTCGCAATTCTACAGGAGAAATGGCACCATTCTCTACGCCAATGGACTTGAGTGCTTTCAGTTCAATCGGCAGTCCGTGCGTATCCCAGCCCGGCACATAAGGTGCACAAAAGCCACTCATATTTTTATATTTTACAATAAAGTCCTTCAAAACTTTATTCAGTGCAGTTCCAAGATGAATTTCACCATTGGCATAGGGGGGACCGTCATGTAAAATGTAGAGCGGACGTTCCTGATTTTTCTCTATCATTTTCTCGTACAAATTCTGCTGTTCCCATTTTTCCAGCACATCTGGTTCCCGCTTTGGCAGATTTCCACGCATCGGAAATGCTGTTTTCGGCAGATTAATTGTTGCATTATAATCCTGTGCCATATCCGTACATGATTCCGCTCTGCACACTTCTGATATGCAGAGCGAAACCCTCCTTTCCATTGAATTACACCCCTGTACTTTTGTCCACAAGGGCGAGTTGCCGCTTGATATTTATATTTTATGCGTCTTCTTCCTCCAGATCGGTATCATCGCTCAAATCACCGAAATGAGAATCGTAAGAACCCTGAATGGTCTTTGCAGAAAACTGAGAAGAAGCAAATGGGTCAGACATGGATGCCGCTGATA
>JAUNJC010000212.1 GCA_030523195.1 Oscillospiraceae bacterium | reverse complement strand
TTATACCATAGGAGGGCTATTTTTTCTATTGTCCGTTTTTACTGGACTTGTGCAATTTTATTTGTTATTTTCTCATTCTTTATTCTGCTGCATCCGCAACTGCTTTCCGTTCCATAACCGCTTTCTGCTCTGGAGAAAGGGAATTATTTTTTTGTTTTGGAAATACAAACTTTAACAAAATTGGCGTAATAATCGTTGTGAAAACAACCATAATGACAATCGGTGTCATATACTTTTCACTCATTAAGCCAACCGCTGCACCTTTTGAAGCAACAATCAAAGCGACTTCTCCACGAGAAATCATGCCCACACCAATTTGTAAACTTTCCTTGTTGGTATATCGCATAATCTTTGCCCCTAATCCGCAGCCCAACACTTTTGTCAACAATGCCATGATCATCAATAGTACCATAAATAGAATTAATTTACTATTCAATCCATCTAATGTCATAGCAAGACCAATGTTTGCAAAGAAAATTGGAGACAATAACATGTAAGAAAGTGTATTGAACCGACTGACAACATATTCATTCCGGCGTAATCCAGAAACTGCTAAACCTGCTACAAAAGAACCAGTAATATCTGCAACACCAAAGAAAACTTCTGCACAGAATGACAAAACTAAGCAGAAAGCGAATGTAACAATAATATGCCGCCGCAGGTTAGTAGAACTTGCTTCTCTCCATTTTTTGAACCATTTATGATAAACAATTGCAGCAGCAATCGCAAAAACAAAAAATGCAAGAATGTTAATGAAAACAGTCAGTACACCATCTCCGGCAAAACTACCAAAAGTGGTATGTTCCTCGCTTTCGCCGCCCTTGCCGCCAAGGCTGATAATCACAGTCAAAGCAATAATACCAAGAATATCATCAATCACAGCTGCACCAAGAATGGCGTTTCCAGCTCGAGAGTTTAATACGCCAAGTTCTTTTAGCGTCTCTACAGTAATGCTGACAGAGGTTGCCGTCATAATGACACCAATAAACATATTCTGCCAGAATAGACTGGACATCGCTGGATCTTGTTCTGTATTAAAGAAATGTGCCAGCAAAAATCCACCGCCAAGCGGAACCAGTACACCAAGCAGAGCAATCACAAAAGAAGCAAGCCCTGCCTTTTTTAATTCCTGCAAGTCTGTTTCCAAACCTGCACTGAACATCAAAACAATGACACCTAATTCTGCTAAATTGCTAATTAAAGAATTTCGCTCCACAACATCCAGTAACATCGGTCCTAAAATAATTCCGGCCGCTAATGCCCCTACCACCTGTGGTAGACTGATACGTTTTGTAATCAATCCCAACAGCTTGGTAGTTAACAAAATAATAGCAATCTGCAATAGATATGCATATTCATTCCCAAATAAAAAATCCTTTATGCCTTCCAAAAATATCGCTCCCTTATCATTTTATATATGACTTTCTATTTTAAAATCAATATATGCAATTTTACATTTTATTCTGTCATTCTTATACTGTCTGCTATTTTAACTAAATAAGTAAATGTCTTTGCAGATAGATGCTGTCCAGTACATTTAAGCAGTTATTTGCATCCATATCTGCATTTTTTCCACCCTTCTGACTGAGTGTGCCTTTTCGCAACAGATACCGGTTTAACAAGACTAAATCAGATACATTGACAACACCATCTACATTTGCATCTCCAAGTAACATCTCTTCCTGTATGGTAGATGTGGTAGAAGGCTCTGTGGGGGTTGGGGTTGTGCCATATGGTTCTGTTCCGCTGTAAAGAATCCCATTGATATAAAGCGGAATCTTATTTGTCACGGTATATTCTCCAACTTGTTCTAACAAATCTATATTAGAATAGTCATTCTCTGCATTCCATCCGCTTTGATAATTTGGATAAACCAATGCCAGCATCAACTCACATTGCTGTTGTCCCTCTGAAATTGGCAACGCCACTCTTCCATCTGGATAGGTCACTTCAATATAATAAATGTTATCCCGATAATGCGTAACTGGTGAAATCTCTGCTGGCTGATACTCGCTGTACATCAATGCCTGATCTCGATCTACTCGCATTACAACATCACTTGCTTGATAACCTGCGTCCAACAGTTCCGATAAGTCCATATAA
>JAUNJC010000211.1 GCA_030523195.1 Oscillospiraceae bacterium | reverse complement strand
ATGATGACGCCTTCCTCGCTTCAGTTTTACTTGCTTTTCGTGCGTAAACCCTGCCTTTCTGATTGATTTACATTAATTATAGCATACTTTTTGCATTATGTGGTAACTCCTGTTTTTTATTGCTGGTCATAGTTTAGAACTACGGTTTGCTGATGTTCATTTGCTTTTGGAATCAGTTCTTTCAAAACATTCACCTGTTCCACCGAAAGAATATTTTTATGCGGATGAAATGAATCAGGAATTGAAACTCCGCCGCCAATACCCCGACTTGTTTTCAGAGGGTACTTGGCTGTCAATATAGTTATATCATTGCGAATCGTTCTGTCTGTAACGCCAAATTCCGCTGCAAGTACCTGCATGGTTTCATGACGTCTTACAATCAGAATACGCATGATTTCTTCCCTGCGTTCGATTGCATTCACAGCTTTTCCCCTCCTTTCGATTTTGATCTCCTATATTCATTGTACAACCTATATAGGAAAGCCCATTTCCTATTTGAGAAAATTTCACAGAACTTTCACATTTATAAATTTTAATCTCTAAATACACGCTTATGTTAACGACTTTCTAAATAAAAAAGTCCGACAAACTACAAACTCAGTGCAGCTTGTCGGACTCTCTGATTTTATACATAGTGATTATTTTACTAAGTCAGTCAGCCACGGAGCAATGGGACGGGCGATGACTCTTGCATTCAAATATGCCATTTCCAACGTAAGACAGGTGTTTCCAAGATAATATCCGTCCATCACGGAAAGCGTCATGGCAAGATCAGGTTTCTTCATATTGGTCAGATAAATCGGAATTAAATGCTGTAATCTATTCTGATATCCCTGCGGAACAATAAGTCCTGGTTCTACAACAGCTTTTCTTCTTGCAAGCTCTATCGCTGTTTCCAGCAGAAGCGGCAGATTTTTTGCTTTGCGAATCTTAGCAGGAATTCGTTCTAAATTTTCTGCATCTCCCAAGATATGTTCCACATTTACTCTGATTGACCACTCAGGATTAAAATTGATGCCGTTCTGTATCATCGGATAACCGGGTCGTTCCGGCAGCGGTTCTATGCATTTCAATCTTGGTGATACTTCGTCACAAAAGCCATGAAAGTACCATTTGAATGTGGTATCCAGCTTTTTGTTACGTTCAAAGCAGCCGTAGATTGCTTTATATCGATGATCGTACAATCCCGTATGGAAACAAGCATACTCGTTCTCCACGTGAAAAAATTTGGCTGCTCTATTCGGATTTAATTCTGTATTGTAATCAATGCTCTGTTTGCGAAAGATCATGTTGATATATCGCTCTAATATGGGCGTATCTGTATTTTTCGTTGCTGCTGTCGGCTTCTTAAATCGCCAGGACTCCGGCAGAGCCATTACGGCGAGTTCGTCCAACTGCCCGTACCAGTCCGGTACATAGGCAAATTCAATAAATCTGTTGGTATCATACTATCAAATTCCTCCACTTTGTCTGTATAGCTTCTATCAATTTCATCTGAATCTGAATTTTCATGTCTTCATCAATTTTTTGAATTGTATTTCCATTTACGTCTGTCATTTCAAACGTCACCATTGAATTGATATACCGGTCATAAATATGTAAAATTGCTTCTATTGCCTGCAATTCACCGCAAACAACTTGTTGAATTAAGAGATAACTCAATTTAGGGGGTCTCGTCCATGTTTTTCATAATATCTTCTAATTTCACTGAGTGCACGATTCCTTAAATTATATACCGTGCGTCTTGTAACCTCCAATCTCTTTGCTATTTCTTCGTCTGTCATTGAAAGCCAATAATCCATAAGAATCACATTTCGCTGTTTCTCTTTCAAATCGTTTAATGCATAGTAAAGAATCTCATTTTTTATAACACAAGGATAATTTTCTACATAGATTACATACTGATCTGATGGGCGTTCATCTTCTATCGTCAGAGAATTCAACAATTGCTGTACCGATACACTTCCTGTGTTTAAATACTTTCTCTGGTTGGCTGCAGCTCGTTTTAAATTTCTGCTGCAATTTCGTATCACCGTTTTACAGAAGGAATCAAACATCTCGCATATTTGTTTCTCCTTTTCAGGGGAAATCTCCATGCTTATC
>JAUNJC010000210.1 GCA_030523195.1 Oscillospiraceae bacterium | reverse complement strand
AACCAATGAAAAAACAGAGAAAATTTTTTTGTTAAGAAACCTTCTAGTTATTTTTTGAAAATAATGAAATAATTATATACTTATATTAAAATGATATAATATAATAAATAGAAGCAGCTGTTGTACCAATAAAAAGGGTAGCAGCTGCTTTCTTATTGACGCTGTAAAAAATTATGTAAAAACGAAATTGAAATAGTATAAAATACTGCTTATGCTATATTTTTAGTGCTACATCCACAAAAAATTCCGTATCACTGTTGTCGACTTTTGCCATACCGTCGTATTTTTCCGCGACTGCGGCAATGGCATCAAGTCCAATTCCATTTCCGTCATGTTTCGTAGATTGGTATCTATTTTTATCTTTACTAATTTTACCATTAAAGCTGTTGGTAGAAACAATATACAGCATATTTCCATGATGTATTTCAGCAGTCAGACAAAAATAACGAGCACTTTCTGGTACGGTCTTACATCCGGCGATGGCATTCTCCATAAGGTTTCCAAACAGTCCTGTCATATCGATCTCTAAGAAAGGAAGCGGATCTGGAAGCGAAATGTTCCAATCTGTATCAATTTTTGCGTTATCAGCCATTTCTCGGTAATAACTGAAAAGAGCGTTCAGAGCCGCATTCTTACAGTAATTTGCAATCGTATATCGGTTGGTTAAAGTTTCGTATTCTGCTATATGTGCTCGAATACTACCAGTATCCCCTTGTTCGGCAAGTGTGGCCAATAGGCGTATCGAATGGCGAAAATCGTGCCGCAGTTTTGTAGTTTGACGCATATGTTCCAATAGAATAAGATACTGTCGGGACTGCATTTCAAGAAGTTGAGAGCGTTCCTTCAATTTTGCGTGTTCCAATATGATTTCCATGCCACGATAGAAAAGTACATAGATTCCGACAAGGACTGCCATCATTGCCGCTTCAAATACGGGAAAAATCCAATACATGCGTCCTGAATGTAAGGTTGCATAGGAATGAGGAATCGCAATTACATTAAAAATGAGGAATACAGAGGAAAGAGCCACTGTATAATACCATATCTTTGGCGCATCCAGACTGTCCACTGCCAATGCAAAATGCTGTGTGGCAGGACGTAGGAAAGCGACAAGCAGCAGGAAAGAAATGCCGAGCTGAAACAGTGCTGCTTCCCAGGAGAAATTTGCAGCACCGGAGGTAGGGTGCAGGATGGCATCAAAAGCATAGGCGAACTGTGCGGGGAAAGTTTCAATGGAGCAGACACCTACATAAATGGCAAGAGAACGTGGCATATCCATGTTTACTGTACGGCGATATAAAAAAAAGAATAATATGAGGGACGGAAACAGTATGATGTTTATATTGATGGAAAGCAGTGTATGAAGAAAAGCGGCGGCAATGGAATAAGGCAGAAGGACGGCGGCACACAAGGCAGCCGTTTTTGCATAGGAAAATTTCATTCTGTCTTTTGCTGCAAGATAACAGGATGCTGCACCGGGAATTAGAATCAATGCCTGTAGAATTGCAGATAGTAATTTATGCATATCCATATTCATTCCCCCTTTTTATGTCGTTGATGGCTGCGTATTTGATTGAAATTGTAATTCATTGCTGCTTGTTTAATGCTTGTACTATCCCGTACACGAAGAGGAAACCTTGTGCCGCTTTCCATGATACAGCAGCCGTTTTCAAATGACAAAATATACGATGCATTTACTACAATTCCCTTATTGATTGGAAGAAATCTGTCATCCCTGTTCGTTTTTTCTATCAATTTCGGCATAGTCATACGACAGCGCAGTTTTTCTCCGTTTGCAAGCGTTATGTCAAGATAGTGTGCGTCTGTAGTGATAGAGACAATTTCGTCAAGAAATATACAAACAGTTTTTCTATTAACCGTCAATTCTATGTATTTTTGTTCTTGCGGCAATGCTTGCACAGCATCGGACAGTACAGAAAAGATACGTTTTTGGGAAAAAGGTTTGATGACATATTCAAATGCATGGCAGGAGAACGCATCCGGCATAAACTCCATGCTGGAGGTCAGAAACACAAGGAGACAGTTGCTATTTTGCTGAGAGCCTGTGTTCATAGACGTTTTAAAAGAGAAAAAGCATGAGAAATCATAA
>JAUNJC010000209.1 GCA_030523195.1 Oscillospiraceae bacterium | reverse complement strand
TCATCTTGCAGTTCCATGATATTATCTCTGTAACTGCGTAATAACTTTCTCATGTCCTGCATGTCATTCCTCCAATTTTATAATTTATAGTAAGATATGATACAGCGAATCGCTTCATCAAACCCATAGCAAACCTTTGCAAGATAGCCCTGCTCCGTCAACAGCTGGGTCCATGTCTTTTAATTTTCCGTTGCCTTGCCTTTTTCTGCTTTCAACTCTATGTACAATCCATGATACCGGATACTTGGTGCGATTGCTACAATAATTCGCCCATTGCAGAATGGTTCTTTGATGTTGATATTCTGTCATAGCATTCCTCCATTCTCCTTCTGATACGGAGCAGGCAGCGGCATCCATGCCACGACATCCGAAGAAGCAACGCTTTCCGCCTCTGCTTCGGACATCCAGTCCGCAGTGTTAAACGCTCTATGTGCAACAGAAAAAATAGCAATGTAAATTTCCGGTTTTCGGTGCTTAGGGTTATTTTGATAGAATCTTTGAATTAGGTATTCTCCGCTCTTCTTCGGCAGCTTCTCAGACACTGGAATCCAATTATTTGTCATGTCTTATTTTTCCCTTCTTATAGTCTGAATTTCATTTACTAATTTACGAATAAAGTAACTTTGAACTGCTTCATTCGGACAGCTCCTTTCAGATACAGAACTTACGATTTCACGCAGTACTGTAATCACCTCAGAACCGCTTGCACCTTTGCACTCCGCTGCTATTGCCAATGCACCATTTTCAAACAGAATGGCTTTGATTTCAAACTTCTTGTCCATGTCTTTTCCTTTCCTGCTCCAGCTCTTCTACTTTTAGTTCGTAAAGCTTTTGCAAAACCATATTTGCCTTTTCCAATTCCAGAATCTGTTGTTTCTGCAGCCGCCGAACCGTCCGACCATCTTTCCGGTACTCTCTCTGATAAACCGCTTTCTGGGCAGCCCTATGAATCTTCTGACATTCTTCACACCGCTGAATCCGGTTAAACCGCTGCTGTCCTAAAGTGTCTCTTGTCCCGAGCAGGCATCCACAGTCTTTGCAGAATTTCATATCTGACATTCGGCTGTTTCACTCCCCTCCCCTGCTCCCCTCTCCGTTTTGTCCACGGTTTTGACTTCACCGTAATAACGGATTTTTTCAAACTCGCCAAACAGGGAAGCGGTCAGCCGTGCCTTCTCGGCCGCAACAACCTGCTCCATCAAATCGCCATTGGCGGCACATGCACCGCTGATCGGCAGATCATACGTCACATATCTGCACTGATTCCAGTCGTACCACTGGACCTGTATCACACAATTTTCACGATACAAATCTGTTCGGCTCATATCAATTTTGGTTTGCAGCTGCTGCAAGGTTTCCAGCTGTTCCCGAATCCGTGCAGCATTATCCATGCCAGCGGAAACAGAACAAAAGTCAAACCCATACTGCTGCATGCTTTTTTCTTCCGGTGTCTGGTCTGCGATTTCTTCTGTCTGCTTTTTCTTTTTACGCCAAAACAGACATGCAACACCTGCCGCCTCTGCAATCAACATCAACCCTGCTACTGCTTCATCTATCATTTTTTCCTCCATGTTCTTGACAGCTTCAAGGAAGTATGATATAATGGCAATATCCCTGAAACTGTTTTAGTTTCATTTTCATTTAAATTTCTCCATAGAGAACCCTGTTCACCCATAACAGGGTTCTTTTCTTATTTGTCCGGCAGATTAATATATCAGGCTTTCATAAGCTGCTGCATTTTCTGATTGAAAATCATTTGGATTCTTTTCCGGATATTTTCCTTCCTGCTCTCCCCAACGTTTTAACGTTGCCTTCCAGCGACTTGCAACATCTCGCCCCTTTTTATCTTTCCAGCCATGTTCTTCATAGTAGCTGTAGAATCGTTGTACATCTGTCTGGATATTTTCTGCTTCTGCATACGCTTCTACTTCTTTCAACATCGGTTTGTTGAAACCTTGTTGAGATGTTGAAACTTCTTCGCACCTAGCTAGATAGAAAGAATCTAACCTATCCTTACCTAACCTATCCTGTGTATCCGCATTGGATACACCCTGTATACACTCTGGATCCAATGTGGATACAGGCGTTAAGTTATATTTACCTTTTACAAGTTCTAA
>JAUNJC010000208.1 GCA_030523195.1 Oscillospiraceae bacterium | reverse complement strand
GTGGTACACATGACATTCTGATTTCCAGCGAACTGATAGACAAGCTGGAACAGCTGCACGCTTCTTTTAATTGCAGTAAAATCATTGTGACAAGCGGCTATCGCTGCCCAACCCATGACAAGAATGTGGGCGGTACCAGTACAGGACAGCACACCAAAGGCACTGCTGCGGACATTTGCTGCTATGCACAGGATGGCAGTATTATCAGCAGCAAGCTTGTCTGCTGTAGGGCTCAGGATTTAGGCTTTACAGGAATTGCAAACATTGACAGCAGTTATCAGTATACGCACGTGGATGTGCGGACAAGTTATCCATGGTACGGTGATGAAACCAAAGGTACAAGCACGGTAACAGATGATTTTTACAAGTATTATGGCATCTCAAAAAATACCGATTCTGAAAAAGACAGCGGTATTTTTGGCATTGACGTTTCAGAACATCAAGATAATATCAATTGGTCGCATGTTAAGACAGACGGTGTCAAGTTTGCTATCATCCGTGCAGGATATGGGAAAGAGTTGTCACAAAAGGATTCTCAGTTTGAAAATAACTATGCTGGTTGCAAATCTAATAGCGTACCATGTGGCGTTTATTGGTTTTCATACGCTGAAAGCGTAGAAGAAGCAAAGCAAGAAGCACAGGTATGCTTGAAGACGATTGCAGGAAAGACATTTGAATATCCGATTTATTTTGATTTAGAAAATCCGTATGATAGCAACGGAAATGTGATCTACCGTTTGGAGAAATTAGGAAAAAAAGCTTGCAGTGATATTGTACAGGCGTTTTGTGACGAAATTGAAAAAGCCGGATATTATGCAGGTCTGTACTGTAGTACAGACTATTTGAATGGATATGTGTCTGAAAGCGTAAGAAGCAGATATACAATCTGGTGTGCAGACTACCGAGGAAGCTGTGGATATACCGGTGACTATGGCATATGGCAGCCTGGAACAGGTACCATTTACGGCATTGATACAGAGGTTGATCTGGACTATGCCTATCAAGATTATCCGAACATCATCAAAAATGCTGGTTTAAACGGATTTTCCGGTCAAAATTCCAGTATCGAGAATACGGACACTGAAAAGGACACTTTGGACACTGAAAATGACACCGACACGCTGGAACAGATTTTAGAGCATGTGGCGAATATTGATAAGAAATTGCAGCTCTAAAAAAAATTTTTTCTCAACCGCAGAAAATGACAATATTCGACACGGCGATTATGCTATTATAATAACAGGTTCGCTGACCGTCCAATAGGCAGACGAACAAAAACCGCCCTACTGGATTTCCTATCTATCCGGTGGGGCGCTTTTCTGTATTTTTACTACGACACTACTACGACATTTATATCCGTTTTTTTTGATTTTATCTCGTATTTTGAAAATAAAAAAGTCCCGAAATTCTGGGGAAAATCCCAGTTTTCAGGACTTTTATTGGTGGAGGCGATGCGTAACCCTTTGAATCTGCGTACTTTTAACATTTTAAAAATCGGGAGCGGCTATTTTGCGTGTTTTTTCCAGTTCAAAGAATTAACGTCAATTTTTTATGCATTTTAAGCTCTGCTGATTTTCTGAGTGATTTTTCGCAAGAGAAAGTACGCTTTTAGTGGTGGTGAAGAAACTTAATTATTTTTTTCTGCAAGCACCTCTACTTCCTCAACTGTAAGTGAAGTGATTTCGGCAATCTTTTCAACTGACAATGTGCTTTCTTTTAGCATTTTCAATGCAATTTCTTTAGCCGATTCATACATAGCATCTCTTCTAATTTCCTCTGAAATTTGACACATATTGTCTACACCTCCGACTTCGTTCTTAAAGTAATTAACTCTTTCTGCCAGTACTTCGTAATTCATATCTTCTGCATTCCGACAGAAAAAATCATGCATCAATTTTCCTAAATCCGTATCATCTTGACATTCACCATTTACATATACAATGTGTGATTCGTCTCCGAATAGTTTATTATTGCAATTTCTTATTACTCTGTCAATGAAATATATTGGTTGGTTTTCTTTCAAAACATCATGTCGTGTAATGAAAATAACATAGCTTTCAGGCAGTTCATCGTATTTTCCGCCAACATCAGTAATATTGGCATCTATCAGACTGCTGTTATATCTTG
>JAUNJC010000058.1 GCA_030523195.1 Oscillospiraceae bacterium | reverse complement strand
GAGCGCCACCTTGCCAAGGTGGAGGTAGCGAGTTCGAGCCTCGTAATCCGCTCCATTGCATTGTATTATCTCTTCCATTAGAAAGGCTGTTGGTTTTCCCCCCAACAGCCTTTCTTTCTATTTAGGCTGTTTGCAAAGCGTAAGGAAGTAGCTTTGTATAGATGAAAAAGGAGTACGAATGAACAAGGATGAAAAATGGACTATCTGGAATCCAGACAACATTGCGGGTGAACCTGCCTACTATACGGAGATCGTTCAGGAAGAAGAGGCAATTAGATTTACTTTAAATTGCGAACATAAAATCATTGATGTATTATTCTATGGATTTGTTCCAATCTATATTTATTCTGAAGAAGGAATTAGAATGGCGACATGGGCAGCGGTTCAGGAGAAAGAACACGATCGGTTTTATTTTCAAAAATGGTTTTTATATCGGATAGAACATTCGGATTTCTTAGATTGGGCAATCAAAGAGGGCTGTGGATTCTATAAAAAAGAAGCGTTTATGCATTATTGTATTGTTACACAAGATGATGTAGTGGATATTCTGTCGAGTTGTGAACCGGTGATTGTTGTCAGAGATAAAAATTAAACTTTTAGTGATCGCTCATATGCGTTTTATCAAAAACAAAAGAGGAAGTCTTATGATAGACTTCCTCTTTTTGTTTATTTGCACTGATTGAGAAACATCTCATGTATTCGCATATCGGCATCTAGTTCCGGATGAAAGGCAACTGCGGTTTGCTGTTTCCAACGGACGGCTACCATCCGATCTTTTACCGTTGCCAGCACCTCTACACCGTCTTCAACGGCTGCAATGTAGGGAGCACGGATGAAAGTCATTGGAATATCCCCTAATCCCACAAATGGTGCAATTGTATGAAAACTGCCAAGCTGCCGACCATAGGCATTCCGTTTTACGGTGACAGGCAGTGTACAGAAACACCGTCTAGTATCATTTGCGATATTTTTCGCCAGTAGAATCAGTCCGGCACAGGTTGCCAGAACTGGCAGACCATCTTCTATTTGGCGGTGCAGTGTTTCAAACAGATCCAGTTCTTTTAGTAATTTTCCCTGTACGGTACTCTCACCGCCGGGCAGAATCAGACCGTCATAGCTTTGCAGCACATCCGATTTCTGCCGCAGTTCAATGGGTTTTGCTCCTAATTCCTGTATCCGTTTTGCGTGTTCTGCAAAGGCTCCCTGTACCGCAAGGATTGCAATTTTCATGGCTTACTTTCCTCTCTCTGCCATCAACAGAGCAATTTCTTGCTCATTGATGCCCACCATTGCTTCTCCCAGATCTTCAGACAGTTCCGCCAGCATTGCAGCATCCTTGTAATTGGTGACTGCCTTTACGATGGCAGAAGCACGTTTTTCTGGATTGCCAGACTTGAAAATACCAGAACCAACGAAAACACCTTCTGCCCCCAGCTGCATCATAAGAGCAGCATCTGCTGGTGTTGCGACACCGCCAGCTGCAAAGTTGACAACCGGAAGCCGTCCATTTTCGTGTACATAGCAAACCAGATCGTATGGTACTTGCAGCTGCTTGGCAGCCTCATAGAGTTCATCTGACCGCATAGAGGTCAGCCGCGCAATTTCTTTGTTCATCATTCTCATGTGACGAACAGCCTGTACAATGTCACCTGTACCCGGTTCGCCTTTTGTCCGGATCATCGTTGCCCCCTCGGCGATTCTCCGCAGAGCTTCGCCGAGATCTTTTGCACCGCAGACAAATGGGACTTTGAAAGCAGTTTTGTCGATGTGGTGTACATCATCAGCTGGTGAGAGTACTTCGCTTTCATCAATATAGTCAATCTCAATTGCTTGTAGAATCTGTGCTTCTGCAAAGTGACCGATTCTACACTTTGCCATAACTGGAATGCTGACGGCATTCTGAATGCCCTTGATCATCTTTGGGTCGCTCATACGGGAAACACCGCCGGCAGCACGGATATCTGCTGGAATGCGTTCCAGTGCCATAACGGCACAGGCACCAGCTGCTTCTGCAATTTTCGCCTGTTCCGGTGTGGTGACATCCATGATGACACCGCCTTTGAGCATTTGAGCCAGTTCTCGATTTAGTTTTACCTGTGTTTGATTTTCCATGATGAAGAATCTCCTTTATGATAAAATTTAGGGAAACCTTGTCCGAATCGTCCGGCAGATTCGCTGCGCTGTCTGCCTATGTCGCTGTTCACCTTTCTGTACGTTGTACCAATTTGCAATTTCTTTCTCCTAAATTTCGCATGATCTATGCTATTTTGTTTATACGGCGAACAGCGAATCGCTTCTCTCTTAGATTGCAGTTTTCTCTGATTGCAACGTTTGTTAAGGGGAACAGCTTGTTCCCCTTAACAATCCCCTTCCGCCAAGCTGAATCAGCTTGATCATAGTTCGCCGTTCGGCAAATTACACTTGTTTCGTTTCGTTGACGATTCGGAAAAAATTTGCTATACTCTTAGTATATCGCAAACTGACCTGATGTAAATACTCAATTCAAACCATTTCAGTCAGGTCAGTTTAGAAAGGAACTGTGTGTATGCTTACCTATTCTTTTACGGATATTGGGGCAGAACCCCTTTATCAACACCTCTATCAATGTATCAAAAATGACGTGATTTCGGGAATTTTATCGCCCGGTATAAAAATGCCGTCCAAGCGGGCTTTTGCATTGCATTTGGGAATTAGCGTCATGACGGTAGAAAGTGCATATGGTCAGTTAGTGGCAGAGGGATATCTCTATTCCTTACCCAGAAAGGGATTTTTTGTAACAGATATTCGGCAGCAAAAGCCGATTTCCAAGCCAGATGTACAGTTGTTCATACCCAAAGTGGCACCGGTTTGGTTTGCAGATTTCGTCAGCAATCATACGGAACCGGATAACTTTCCCTTTTCTGTTTGGAATAGTTTAATGCGAAAGTGTATGACACAGCATCAGCAAGATTTGATGCAGAATGCACCTGCCGGCGGTGTTGCTGTGCTGCGGAAGGCAATTGCTGACCATTTGCAGGCGTTTCGAGGAATTCATGTTGCACCAGAACAGATTATCATCGGTGCAGGTACGGACGTACTCTATGGTTTGCTGATTCAGTTGTTGGGCTATGATTGCCATTACGCCGCAGAGGATCCCGGCTATGCGAAAATTGCAAATATTTACCGCAGCCATCGTGTTGCCTTTACAGCGGTACCGATTGACCAACAGGGGATTTCTGTAACAGATTTACGGGAATGCGGTGCAAATGTGGTACATTGTTCGCCATCCCATCACTATCCAACGGGAATTGTGATGCCAGTGAGCCGCCGTTATACCCTGCTGGGCTGGGCGGCAGAACAGGAAAACCGCTATATTATTGAGGATGATTTTGATTCGGAGTTTCGCATGACAGGAAAGCCGCTGCCTACTTTACAGAGTATGGATGCGACAGGCAAGGTCATTTATATGAATACGTTTACCAAAAGTCTTTCCTCTACGATTCGGATTGGGTATATGGTTTTGCCGCCGCCGTTGGCAGTACAATTTTATGAGAAGCTGGGCTTTTATGCTTGTACTGTTTCCGCTTTTGAACAGCTGGTACTGGCACATTTTATTGCGGAGGGGTATTTTGAAACCCATATCAATCGAATGCGAAATCGCTATCGACAAAAGCGGGATAAACTGATTACCAGTCTGCGTACAGTGATGCCAGAGGAGATGGCAGAGATTGCAGAGGAAGAGGCTGGGCTGCATTTTTTGCTGCGAGGAAAAACGGGAGTCGGAGATGCTGAGTTGGTGCAGCGTGCGGAACGATTGGGACTGCATATTGCTTGTTTGTCCTCCTATTATGTCCGGAAAGAGCATGCGGATGGACATACGTTGGTATTGAACTATTCCAGTGTACCAGAAGAGAGAATGCCAGAAGCAGCGGAGCGGTTGCGGCAGGTGATGGAGGATGGTTTGTGTGTGTTTCCGTAATACGGTAAACGTGTCAGACTGGGCATCCATAAAAGAGGAGCATTTTATGCGATATAGGTTTCCTTTTTCCAATTACCAGTAGACTTTCATTTTTTTGAATTTATGGAAACATGTCATTGATATCTTGACGCTATAACGAAACTGTGATATAATGGATGCACAATAGCAGAATTTATTGTCAAATTCATCAATTGCTGTCTGCTTTCAGAAAGGAGCAGCAAAGACGGTTAAAGCTATCGTTTGTATCATTCATATTTATAGAGAGAAGCGTGGGGAAAAATGAAAAACAGTCCAATTTTGATCGTTATGCTGACCCATAACGATCGGACAGTGGAGAATGCTGACCAAATTTTTGAACAGTGTAAACATTCCAAAGCACAATTTTGGGGGATGAAAGAAGAACCGATGCCGCTAAACCAAATGAAGCAACTCTATTCCCGTATGAAAGCATGTGGGAAAACGACTGTGCTGGAGGTCGTGGCGTATACAGAGGAAAAATGTATAGAAGGGGCGAAGGCCGCAGTACAGTGCGGTTGTGATATTCTGATGGGGACTGTTTTTTCTGATGCTGTCAATGCAATATGTAAAAACAATGGCATAAAATATATGCCGTTTGTCGGTCATATCTCACACCGTCCCTCCATTTTAGAAGGGTCGATTGATAAAATGATAGCGGAGGCAAATCAATATCTGGAAAAAGGCGTTTACGGATTGGATTTGCTGGGCTATCGTTATGTGGGCGATGCTGTAGAATTGAATAGAAAGTTTGTATCTCAGGTAGATGCTCCCGTTTGTATTGCTGGCAGTATTAACAGTGATCAGCGGCTTTTCGAGGTAAAACAAACTGCTCCGTGGGCATTTACGATCGGTGGGGCGTTTTTTGAACATCAATTCGGCGGGACATTTTTGGAACAGGTTGATAAAGTCTGTGAATACATGGACAAGCAAACCGTTTTACAGGGAAATGCGGCTGTTTAACGGGAAAATTTGGATTCCATCCATTTTGCCCTGTATGAAAGTAAATTAAATTAAATAATAAATGAATGGGTGAGCAAAATGCTGAACATGCTGTATCCATATGCATATGCCGAGAGTGTTTTTTCCATTGATTATCAGAAATTATATGATAAGGGATATCGGGGAATGATATTCGATATTGATAATACGTTGGTACACCATGGGGATGATTCTACGAAAGAAGTAGATGATTTGTTTCGGGAAATTCAAAGCATCGGACTGCAAACACTCTTACTTACCAATAACGATGAAGAGCGAGTAAAAAGATTTATTAAAAATATAGATACTCTTTATATATGCGATGCACAAAAGCCGGATAAAACAAATTATTTAAAAGCCGTTGAAAAGATGCAGATAAAAAAAGAGGAAGCGGTACTGATTGGGGATCAGATATTTACGGATATTTTGGGGGCGAATAGAAGTGGAATTGCCAGTATACTGGTACAGTTTATTCGTCTGCCGGAAGAAACAAAAATAGGGAAAAGAAGACATGTGGAAAACTGGATTCTTCGATGGTATCGTAAAAATAAATCATCTCAAAATCGGTTAGGAGATATTTTAAAAAAGAGGGGATAGAAATGCTTTGGAAAAAAGATAAGCTTTTTTGTGAAATCAATCCGGTATGTTATGCTATTTCGGAACAAAAGGAAATCTGCAAACGCCATTTAAAAAATACATTCGGCAAAATCCAGTTTGCCAAAACAAAGCAAGCGGAGAAACTGCCGAACGTTGTTTCTGCGTATCATTCTGGATTGATCAAAAGAGGCAAGGGCATTGATCCAATTTTGCAGCAAAACAAGGCGATCAATATTGCATTGGCATGCAATCAAATCAATGGGATTCTGATTCGTCCGGGAGAAGTTTTTTCCTTCTGGAAAACGGTAGGAAAAGTCACCAAGAGAAAAGGCTATAAAGATGGTCGTGTCATCATTTTTGACAAGCTTAAGCCCGGTTTGGGGGGTGGGCTTTGTAATCTCGGGAATACTATTCATTGGTTGATTTTACATAGTCCATTGGAAGTGGCAGAATTTCACAGCCATTCCGATGCACTGGCACCCGATGAGGGGAAACGTGTTCCATTTCGTGCAGGCACGTCCGTTTGCTATAATTATATTGATTATCAATTTAAAAATAATACAGATCAAAATATTCAATTGCTTGTGTGGTGTGATCAGGAGAAACTTTATGGAGAATTGAGGAGTGAAAGAGCATTCCCATATCGGTTTGAATTGGTGGAGGAAGATCATCATTTCCACAAGGAAGGCGACAAGTATTATAGAATTTCCAAAATCTATAAAAACACCATCGAAAAGGATACCGGAACGATTATAGACCAGCAGCTTGTGTTGGATAATCACTCAGAGGTAATGTATGATTACGCTCTGATTCCGAAAGAGCTGGTAAGATAAGCAAAGTGCTTCTCTCATTTATGGGAGAAGCACTTTTTTGTTGTATGGATTATTTTTTATCTGATATGGGTTCGGTTGTGGGTTCTTCGGGAACACAGATTTCTGCTTTGATTTTTGCAATCCAGTTTTCTTCAATCAGCAGTACGGTAAAGCGAACCTGTCCATATGTAACCACTGGCGTTTCTTCTGCATCAGGAATGCGCCCAAGCTGCTCTACCAGAAAACCACTCATGGTGTCGAATGCCTTTGTTTCTGGCAGAGAAATGCCTAGCTTTGGAAAGACATCTTCGGGATCCGCAGAACCTTTGATAATATAGACACGATCGGAAACCATACGCATTTCCTGTTCTGATTCCTCTTCATCGTATTCATCCCGAATGCTGCCGACAATCTCTTCTAAGATGTCCTCTACGGTTACAATGCCGGCAGTTCCGCCATATTCGTCTACAGCTACTGCCATTTGTGCATTATGGCGTGTCATTTCTGTTAGAACATCTTTGCACTTTGCCGTTTCCGGTACATATAGTACCTCTCGCATAAAGTGTTGGATGTTAAACTGTTCCACGTTGTCCGCACCAATCAGGGCAAGTAAATCCTTTACAATCAGGACACCAATGATGTTATCCATATTTTCCTGATAGACTGGCATTCTGGAATAGCTTTCGTTTACTGCCAGATAGACCACATCCATGATTTTCATATTCACATCTACGCCGACAATCTTTCGGCGGTGTGTCATAACATCGGAAACATCCACATCATCAAATTCCAGAATATTGTCAATCATTTCCTTCTGCTGGGTGGCAATCAACCCATTTTCTGTACCAGCATCTACGATCGACAGAATTTCTTCTTCGGTGACGGTTTCTGAAACCGCATCTTTCCCACAGAAAAGACGAATCAGACCAGCAATTGCAGCCTGTATTGGCTGTAAACAGCAGAGCAGAAAAGAAAATAACTTTTGATTCCGGGCGAGCCGTTTTTCCGGTTCTTTACAGGCTCGCAGCGGCAATGCTGCACTGATAATAAAAATAAACAGGGAACAAAGAACTGTAATGGCCAGTAAAATAGCGATATCTCCTTTTATGGTTATCCAGTCCGGGAGATAAATCAGGCAGAATGGTGCAATGGCACCAGCAATCAGGCAGGGAAACAGAGCGTGAAAAAAGATTTGCTGTGCCGTTCCTACTCGTTTTAGCAGTTTTGGTTTTTGCAGTAGGTTTTGCAGGGTAGGTGAAAGGACTGGCCGAGAAGAGAGGGTCTTCCATTTTGGCCGTAGTTCTTTCATGGCTGCAATGCCGGAAGAAATCCAAATGTGCAGCAGCAAAAATAAAATAGCGGCTGCGAAAAATCCGAATATCCATAATCGGACGGTGTCCATAAATAATCCTCATCTCTTTCTTGTAGTATAATATGCTTGATATTTTATAGTTGAAGTCGTTACGCTGTAGGTAGATGTTGTTTAATACACATACGCAAAAACGCTGCCGGCAGGCGGCAGCGTTCCGTTTCGGCGGTGTTCAGCGTTCTTCGCAAATCAGTTTAATCGCTGTCCGCTCTTCTCCATCAATTAAAATGTTGGCAAATGCCGGAATGCAAATCAAATCCACACCAATCGGTGCAAGATAGCCTCTGGCAATGGCAATGGCTTTGACGGCTTGGTTTGCTGCACCAGCACCAACTGCCTGCACTTCCACCATTTTCTTTTCACGGATGACGCCGGCAATGGCACCGGCAACAGAGTTCGGGGATGAGTGGGATGATACTTTTAAAATTTCCATAGAAAAACGTCCTCCAGTCATAACACAATTTTCAATTCTTCATTGTTTTGCTGTTGTTTAGCGTAACGCATTTTCATTATACAATAGTGAGAAGAAAAAAGCAAGCCCTTTCCTTAAAATTTGTGCATTACCTAAAAATTATACGCTCAATTTTCGTACATTTGCCACAGGATGCATCCAATTCCAGATGCACGCCGTTCCCAAAACAGGGGGCAGGGGCTTCTGTAAATCGTTGTGCGAACCGAAACCGAAACCGATCCAGAGCTGGTTTGACGGTTACACCAAGGATGGAATACTCCCCGCCTGTCATGCCGACATCTGTCAGATAGCCGGTGTGGTGTTGTAAAATGGTTTCATCCGCAGTTTGTATGTGGGTATGCGTTCCGATTACAGCAGAAACCTTTCCGCTGAGAAAATACCCCATTGCTTTCTTTTCCGCTGTTGCCTCAGCGTGAAAATCTACAATGATATTTTTTGTTTGCAATGTGGGGAGAAACTGCTCGATGACGGTAAAAGGGTTGTCAAGCGGATCCATGTAAGCCGTTCCCATCAGATTGATGACTGCGACTTGAAACGGTCCATTATCCCAGATGGTATAACCGTGTCCGGGACAGCTGTCCGGATAATTCAATGGGCGCAGAACGGTTTCTTTTTCATAAATAGAAAGGGCTTCCCGTCGCTGAAAACAGTGATTGCCGGTTGTAATGATGTCTGCACCAGCGGAAAAAAGTTGATCCATTGAGTGTTTTGTCATACCATTGCCCTGTGCAGAGTTTTCGCCGTTCACAATGGTGAGATCAATTTGATAAGTTTGCTTCAGTTGCGGCAGTTTTTCTTGTAGGAAACAACATCCGGCATTGCCGACAACATCACCGATGAGTAGTATATGCATCCTTGGTTCTCCTATTCCATTTTCATGGCTGTATTTTCTCAGACAATTCGTTAATAGGAGATTAGTATAACACAATACACTGTGTTTTGTCAAGTATAACCTTGTTACATTTTGTCAGTTTTTGTGGCGGAATGTGGGGATAATTCTTTTTTCAAAAGCCTTGCACATAAAATATCATGACAGGCGGTTTCCAGTGTATCATCCAACGGCTGTAAAACAACGGGTTGCTCCGTGTGACGCTGTAAGCAGGAACGAAGAATATGGTCAGCTAGTTTTGGATTTTTGGAAAGCAGGGGACCGTGAAGATAGGTGGCAATTACATTTTTTTCACAATATCCCTCTTCTGTCCCTTGAAATTCGTTTCCGTTTCCGAACAGTACCGTTCCGAATGGTTTGGATACGCCGCTGGTTTGTCCGCCATGATTCTCAAATCCAACCACCTCCAATGGTTCGCCGGTGATTGTGGTTTGTACGATAATGTTGCCAATGCAGCGTTTTTTTCGGCTGTTTGGTGCAATGGTATAATAATCGAACAGTCCCAGTCCGGGCAGTTCATTGCCGTCTGCATCTCGATAGAAGTTGCCCATCAGCTGATAGCCGCCGCAGATCATGAGGAAAAATACGCCTTCTGTATAGGCTTTTTGTAAGCCGTTTTTGCAGCGAAGCAAATCAGCGGAAAGCATACGCTGTTCCAGATCGGCACCGCCGCCGAGATAAATCAGATCATAGGCAGAAAAATCCGGAATGGGGTCTGCACGGTGATAATAGTGGCATTCGCAGGGGATTTGACGCATATTGCAGCGGTATTGCAGCACTTCCATATTGCCGCTGTCGCCGTATAAGTCCAGAATATCTGCGTACATATGCAGGATTTTAAGGGGTTTCATGGACAGTACCTCCGTGATGTGTGATCCAACGCTGTAAGGCAGTACGAGTCGGCTGTACTGCGGTGTAGTTGGCGATGATGAATTTTTTCCCTTGTGTGGTGTTCAGTTCCTGTACAGCTTCTTTCAGTTCTGGCCGTACCACAATTTTATTTTGGTCATAACCAGCACATTTGATTCGCACGGCAATGTCATAGGCACGGGTGCCGGCAGTGATTACACGGGTGACACGAGAAAATGTGCTGAAATTGATATCCCAGATCCAAGAGACATCCAGACCATCTGCAATGTTATCATTTAGAACAAAGAGCAGTTCTTTTTCCTCATTGGTTTCATTCATGACACGCAGTGTCATATTTGCACCAACTGGATTTTTGGCAAGGTTTAAAATCACTTCATTTGTTCCCATTTGGAAGATTTCCATTCGACCGTTGTTTACAGTATAATGGGAAATGACCTGTGCTAATCGGTCTTGGTCAATGTCATAACATTTTGCAGCTGCAACTACGGCGGTCATATTATATACATGATAGATGCTGCTCAGTGTGGTGGTGTAGGTTTGACCATCAATACAGAAAGAAGGTGCTTCTAAATTCACATTCGTTGTGACAACATCAGGGATATGGGTGCCATAGCCGCACTTTGGACAGTGAAATTTTCCAATATGAGAATATTGATAGTAATCATAGGAAAGTGCCGTGCCACAGAACGGACAAAATTTTCCTTCGCCAGCTTCAAACAGGGTATGTGTGGCAAAAGCATAAGGTTCTACATGAAAATACTTCACGTTAGGATTGTTGGGATTGGCTTTGCCAAGACGGGCAGTATTGGGGTCATCTCCGTTTAGGATGAGGTTGCCGTTGAAGGTTTTACAAAAGTCTTCCACTTTGCGGATGAGGGTTTCTACCTCTCCGTTCCGATCCAGTTGATCCCGAAAAAAGTTTAGCACCACGAGGGTTTCTAGTTTCAGCTGGCTATAGACAACAGGAACATGGGATTCATCGGTCTCTAGAACAAGGTAATCTGCCTGTACTTGTCCACGCCAATTGCAGTGTTGGAGCAGCAGGGAACAGATACCAGTATCCAGATTATTTCCTGCATGGTTGGTAATAATATTTGCTCCTGTTTTTTGGAACAGCTGGCAGAGATAATTGGTAACGGATGTTTTTCCATTTGTACCAGTAACGGCAATAATGGGACAGTTTACTGTAAATAAATCGACACATCGATGACGTGTTAGATACCAAAGTACGCATCCCGGCAAATTTCCGGCATTTTTTTTGCATAACTGCAAAATTTTTACCATTAGTTTGCCCAAAAGAATGAGTAATGACTTCATAATTCCAAATTCCTCCGATTTTTACTTTTCCTATTATGATGATACAGCGTAAATGTGGAAATGTCAATAGTGAATTGTATAAGAAAGAAAAATTAATTTTAATTGGAATGGTAGTTTCTAACATGCAGATTTTTTTAATATTGTGATCAATTTTCATTTGTTTGTTGATTTTTAAAAATGGCACAAGGGGTACATTGCTTTTTGGAAAAGGCTATGTTATAATATATCCAATCCGTTATCGTAAAATTACATGCATACATGTGTATTATAGAAATAATTCAGAAAGGAGCGTCCGCACGATGCACAGCCTGTTTCAGCCTATCACAACTTTAAAATATGTTGCTCAAAAACGGGCGGCTCTTTACGAAAAACTGGGTATTACAACGCCCTATGATCTTTTGTATCATTTCCCAAGGCATTATATGGATTATCGGAATGCAGTCTCTGTTTCAGAGGCACAGCATCAGTCTATTGCAGTGCTGCAAGTTCGGGTTGTGAAAAAGTTGTCGCCGCAGTTTATTCGCAGTGGCTTAACAGTTTTTAAAGCGATTGCAGAAGACGATACCGCCCAAATTACAATTGTACTATACAATAGCAATTATGCAATGGATGCACTGACCATTGGGCAGACCTATTATATGTGTGGAAAAATCGGCGGCAATCTACTTCAAAAGGAGATTTATTCTCCGCATGTGATACCGGCAGACAGTACAGATTTGATTCGTCCGGTTTATCCGCTGACCACCGGATTGACTACGAATATGGTGGAAACCAATGTTCGGCAGGCGTTGGCACTGTTGCAGACAGAACCATTTGAATGGATGCCCGGCAGTTTGCTGACGCAGTATCATCTGCCAATGTTGGCGGATGCTTTGCCGGCGATTCATTTTCCGCATAGTATGGAAGAGATGGAGCAGGCAAGGCGGCGGCTTGCGTTTGATGAATTATTGCAGCTGCAAATTGGAATGCGGATGCTGCGGAGAAGAAGCAAGACGGAAACGGCGTTGCAAATGCAGCCGGTTTCCATGCAGCCGTTCTATGATGCTCTGCCGTTTTCTTTGACTGCCGGACAGCAGAAAGCTGTTTCCGATATTCTCGAAAATCTCTGTCAGCCTATTCCGATGAATCGGTTGCTACAAGGCGATGTTGGCAGTGGTAAGACGGCGGTTGCAGCAGCAGCCTGTTATTTTGCAGCCAAAAACGGGGTACAAAGTGCCTTAATGGCACCTACGGAAATCCTTGCCGGACAGCACTATGCCACGCTGCAAAAAATGTTAGAGCCGCTTGGCGTTACGGTGGGATTGCTGACAGGTTCCATGCGGGCAAAGGAAAAAAAGAAAATTCGAGCCGCAGCCGCAGATGGCGGCCTGATGGTATTGGTCGGGACGCATGCCATTTTTCAGAAGGATGTGACATTTGCCAGTCTGGCACTGGTCATTACGGATGAACAGCATCGGTTTGGGGTGGAACAGCGAAGTCAGCTTGCAGAAAAGGGAAATTGTCCGCATAAACTGGTGATGTCTGCCACACCGATTCCTCGCACACTGGCACTCATGATTTATGGAGATCTAGATCTTTCTATTTTAAGAGAATTGCCTAGCGGCAGAAAGCCAGTGGAAACCTATGCCGTAACGGGAAAACTGCGGGAACGTGCCTATGGTTTTGTGCGGCAGCAGCTGGAGCAGGGGAGACAGGCTTATATTGTATGCCCGATGATTGAAGAGGGTGAAATGGATTTACAGGCAGCGGAACAATATGCAGAGCAGGTACAAAAGGGAGCGTTTGCACAATACCATGTGGGGTTATTGCATGGAAAAATGAAATCTGTGGAGAAGGATACGATCATGCAGGCGTTTCGAGATGGGACATTGGATTTGCTGGTTTGTACGACTGTGGTAGAAGTTGGCGTGGATGTACCAAACGCCACCATTATGATGATAGAAGATGCAGAACGGTTTGGCTTGTCACAGTTGCACCAGCTGCGTGGACGGGTTGGCAGAGGCGATGCACAGAGCTATTGTATTCTGGTAACAGATCATGTAACAGATGCCTGTCGGCAGCGAATGCAGATTATGAGTCGGATGCGGGATGGATTTCAAATTGCAGAAGCAGATTTGCAGTTGCGGGGGCCGGGAGATTTTTTCGGAGAGCGGCAGCATGGTCTGCCACCATTAAAGGCAGCAGATATGTTAAAAGATATGGAATTGCTTCAGGAGACAGAGCAGGCAGCAAAACAAATATTAGAAGAAGATCCAGATTTAACACAGACTGGGCATCAGGGATTGCGATTGGAGGTGCTGCGATTGTTTGCAAGGACAGGGGGAAATGGTGTGATTTTATAGCTTGTAAAAATTGCACAAAATATGGGCTAAAATTTTGGAATTGTTTTACGCATAAAAGGGTTGACAAATTGAAAAAAGTGGGATATAATAATAAAGCTGTCGCACAAAGCGGAGCGGAGTTGAGAGAGAAAGGTTCACATTTTATTCACTTGACAAAGCGAAGCGGATGTGATATAATGGACAGGCTGTCGCACGGAAGGGGCGAGGGTTGAGGGAGAATAAATGGGGAGGAACCGGAAAGAGTTCACAATTTA
>JAUNJC010000057.1 GCA_030523195.1 Oscillospiraceae bacterium | reverse complement strand
TTATGATTTCTCATGCTTTTTCTCTTTTAAAACGTCTATGAACACAGGCTCTGAAGGGTTGCATACTTATCTGGAAAATTCACCTTAATTTCCTGCCCACCGATAGTAAAAGACTGATCGCCATCCTCATTAGAAGAACGATGCAACTCACCAGAAAATTGCAAGCTGCCTTTTAAGGAACCATCACCATTTTTTAAATATGCAATATAGGCATCATTAAGTGTTATTTTAACATACCCATCAGAAATATCAAAATTACCTGCTTCATAATCTTTTATATTAGAATATTTTCCTTGATCTTGTTCTTCCCGTAAAAAAGCAAGATAAGCATCATCTGAATCTCCAACGGTACCTGATTTGCTTGCACTATTTAAAAAAATATTTGGATCTACATTTATCAATGTAGTCAAATCAAGATATAAATGAGGTCCATTTGCTGGAAGCTCCACGCTTGAAGAGGAATACTGCATAGCAAAGGATAAGTCAACACTATCTCGGTCAACCTTAAGTTGACCATTATTATGCTCAACTTGGTGTACATCACCATTTTCATCCGTATAGGTATAATTACTGTATATCGGTATATCAGAAACACTGGAATTTACTGAAACAAGAAAGTCCATACCAGCAATATTCAAAGCACCTGCTGGCGGCGGAGAAGTTTCTCCCTCTCCCAGCAGCATAACCTCTTCTACCGCCGCTGCCTGCTCTTGTGCCTCTTCCATTGTCATACTAATAGCGGGCATAATCAAGCTACTAATGACACAAAGTGCAATCAGTACAGAAAGAATAATGGTAAATGAAGTCTTTCGTTTTTCATATTTATGCTTTGTAAGAAATGATTCTACCTTTCGATTGATATCCATAAAAATAGCCCTCCCTTTATGACAACTTATCTAAATTTAATCTAATGTCCCAATTTCTTGTAACGGCCAAACCCGAAGAATCACTCTGCCGACAATATATTCCTCTGCAATACACCCCACCACACTGGAGCGGCTGTCAACGGAAGTGGAGCGATGGTCACCCATTACAAATACACGGCTTTCCGGCACCTGATAGGGCAAATCCAAATCGCATTCTCCAAATGCCAATTCATTGACATACGGTTCCTCTAATTTTTCTCCATTGACATAAACCGTGCCATCTTCTTTGATATCAATGACATCACCTGCAACACCAATGACACGCTTTAGCAGGATTTTATTATTAAAATAGAATGCTACAATATCGCCGCTTTGAAAGTTGCTTCGCTTACTGCAAATAACCAACTCATCATTGACCAAAGTTGGCGTCATACTTGTACCCGTCACACGCAGTACTGGCAAAAACAACATCGAAATCAATACCGCAATGGCAGCAACTACCAAAAGCGAAGAAATCGTACTTCGCAGCATTTTTGTAAACTCTCTCCGGTATCGCACCCGTTTTAGCTCAGCAGTTAACTGATCGGATGTCGGAAAATCAATTCTCTGTTCCTCCATCTGCAATCCCCTCACTGCTCTTTTGTTTTTTCGATTACCGGCTTCCCATCAACAGCATTTTGTTCTTTCTGTATCCGCTGCCGATAAACATCCATTTCTGTTTCAATTATCTGCAAAAGGTTCCGAACAGCCAAAACCGCATCTGTTTCCACCTGCTGCAAAGCATTCTTTTCTGCTGTTTGCAACTGTTGCCGAAGCGTTTCATTTTCTGCCCGCATCCGATCCAACTCGTTTCGCAAAGCAATCATTAACTCCAACAACTCTGTTTTTTTCAGTTTTCGCAGTTCTTTTTCCGTCATGCCGTTCACCCTTTGCTATTTTTCATTTTCTAAAAGCGTTGTAAACGCTCCCATTTATTTCAATTCTATAAACACATCATAGAAATATTGTACCACCCCCATCTCTGTTTGTCAAGGCTATTTTAAGGTTTCTATAAAGCCATCAAAAAAGTTTGTTAAAAAAATCAATTTTTTTCTTATGTTTTTTGTATAACATGCACAAAATAATTCAATAAATATGATTAAAATCATATTCGCTCGCAAAAAAATTTCAATAAATTTCCTTTGTTTCTATTATTTTATAGTTCATAGAACGGTTATCCATTTCTTATTTTACATTTTTAGAAAGAAAAAGTGGATCTTTTTACTTGCACCAAATCCAATGCTATGGTATAATAAAAAAAACAAAACCGGAGGACTGCGAAATGCGAATTGCCATCGCACAAACAGAAATTGTTTATGAACAATACCAAAAAAACAAGCCGATTGCTGACGCCCTAATCGGTATGGCACAGGCAATGGATGCACGGCTGTTACTTTTTCCTGAGATGAGTTTTACTGGTTTCACCATGCACACAAATTACAGCATTCCTGTGGGATTGGATACCGTTCCATGGATTCAGCAAGCTGCGGCTGACCATCATTTATATATTGGTTTCGGCTGGGTGCGTGCTGCCGCAAATGGGAAAGCAGAAAATCACTATAGCATTGCTGCTCCAGACGGCAATCTGGTATTGGATACTATTAAATTGCATCCTTTCTCCTACGCAAAGGAAGATCAGTATTTTGAAAAAGGCAATACGCTTGCCACCTGTCAGATTGATGATATCCGAATCGGCTGCTTTATTTGCTATGATCTGCGGTTTCCAGAGATTTTTTCCGCTGTCTCCAAAGAAACAGACTGCATTTTATTGCCAGCAAATTGGCCGGAACGCAGACGTCTGCACTGGCGCAGCCTATTGACTGCAAGGGCAATTGAAAATCAGGTATACCTTGCTGGTATCAACTGTGTTGGCATACAAGATGGACAGCGTTACAGCGGTGACAGCCGTCTAATTGCACCAAATGGAGAAGTACTTTTGGACTGCCGCAATGCAGCTGGCTGTTTTCTATGTGATATTTCTGCAAAAACGGTAACAGAAACCCGCTGTAGTTTTCCAGTTAAGCAAGATCGCCGACCAGACTTTTATCGTACTATTTTATAAGTCACTTACCAGTTTATGTTTGACATACTATTTTTAATATAAAAACGAAACCCGTTCCGATACACCTGCACCGAAACGGGTTTTTTCGTCTATTCTATTATGCCCATGATGTTGTCTGACTACGCTGTCAATACGCTTTGCTTATAGAAGCGTCAAATTAATATGCCACACCCTGCCACTTCATTGCATCTGCAACTTTCAGGAAACCAGCAATATTTGCACCTGCAACCAGGTTACCTTCCATGCCATATTCCTTAGATCTATCATATGCATTGTGGAAGATATTGATCATGATACCCTTCAGCTTTGCATCTACTTCTTCAAATGTCCAAGACAGACGTTCACTGTTCTGAGACATTTCCAGACCAGAAGTTGCAACGCCGCCTGCGTTTGCAGCCTTTGCTGGTCCAAACAGCAGTCCAGCTTCCTGGAACTTTGCGATTGCTTCCGGTGTAGACGGCATGTTTGCACCTTCTGCAACAACCTTTGTACCATTCTTAATCAGGATTTCAGCAGACTCTGCATCAATTTCATTCTGTGTTGCACACGGCAGAGCAATGTCACACGGAATTGTCCAGATACCCTTGCAGCCTTCTGTATAAGTTGCACCTTCTACCCGGTTTACATATTCCTTAATTCTTCCTCTTTCTACTTCCTTGATCTGCTTTACAACATCCAGATTGATGCCATTTGGATCGTAGATGTAACCATTAGAGTCAGACAGTGCAACAACCTTGCCGCCCATCTGTGTTGCCTTTTCTGTTGCATAAATTGCAACATTACCAGAACCAGAAACAACAATGGTCTTACCAGCAACAGAATCATTCTTCATTACGTTCATCATTTCTTCTGTGAAGTACAGCAGACCATAACCGGTCGCTTCTGTTCTTGCCAGAGAACCGCCGTAGGACAGTGCCTTACCAGTCAGAACGCCAGTGAATTCATTCCGCAGTCTCTTATACTGACCGAACATGTAACCGATTTCTCTTGCACCAGTTCCGATATCACCAGCCGGAACGTCGGTATCTGCACCGATGTGCTTGCACAATTCTGTCATAAAGCTCTGGCAGAACCGCATTACTTCGCCATCAGACTTACCCTTCGGATCGAAGTCAGAACCGCCCTTGCCGCCGCCCATTGGCAGAGTGGTCAGGCTGTTCTTGAAAATCTGTTCAAAGCCCAGGAACTTGATAACAGACGGGCAAACAGACGGGTGCAGACGCAGACCGCCCTTATACGGACCAATTGCAGAGTTGAACTGGCAGCGATAGCCATGGTTTACCTGTACCTTACCGTTATCATCTACCCAAGAAACACGGAAACTGATCATCCGTTCCGGTTCTACGATTCTGTCGATGATACCGTTTGTCTCGTAAGACGGATCCTTTGCTACAACCGGTTCCAGAGACTCCAGCACTTCGCCAACAGCCTGCAAAAACTCCGGTTCATTTGCGTAGCACTTTGCAGTTTTGTCATATACGCCCTGCAAATACTGATTTTTAAAATTGAACACCATGGGTTAAAACCTCCTGCATAAATTATTTAAAGTCAGTGACGGAAGGCTTTCCTTCACGCAATTTATATTATACACTTTTTTTCCTGCTTTTTCAAGAAAAAAGAAAAGAAAAAGAAAAAAGTTTCATTCTATAGCAGAAATAAGCCTAAAAAAACAAATTTCCCACATCAGAAACAATAATTTATAAAGAATGCCGTATAAAAAACTTGATTCTGAAAACACAAGAACGTTTCCCTGTGGTGGACGGTTGTCCGCTGTCTCACATCATTTTTTACATGATTTTCCATTTTAATCCAATTTCAAGCACAGAATATTTCTGCCAATATCACAACAATAACCTTTCATAAATAAAGCTTATACAATAGAGATGCAACCGAATTTTTTGAAAAAAGAAAAAGACCTCTGTACAAAACAGAAATCTTTCTTCTAAGGTAAGAAAAAATCAAAATAAATATTTTGAAACAGAATTTATTCTGTTTCTACTTCCCCATCTACATCTTCCTCTGGCTCTGTAGCTGTCTCCAATTCGCCAGTATCACTATTTTCTGTATCATCCGTATTTTCCTCTGTATTGATCGTTGCAGATTCTTTCTCAACAGCATCCAGATTGGTCACGCCAGTATCTATTGTCACGATAAAACCATCTATATTGTTACCGGAAATTGTATATTCCACATCCGGTGGTATCATAACATAGGTGCTCTCACCTGACTCTGCTGGCACATAATATACTTGATATACCTTACCATCCCAGTTGGTCACTTCCAATGCATTGTCAATTGTATGGTTTTGAAGTTCTTCCATGTATTCTTCTAAACAAAGCTGATTTTGCTGCATATAGAAGGCATGGGGCTGTCCAACATAACGATAGTGCCAAGATTCATAGCGAATTTCTGTAATCTCCGTTTTCTCCTCTGGATACCGCAATACAAAGCCATAATGTGCACAGTTTTCATTGATCCAATTAT
Organism: Oscillospiraceae bacterium; assembly: GCA_030523195.1. GTDB lineage: Bacteria > Bacillota > Clostridia > Oscillospirales > Ruminococcaceae > Ruminococcus_C. The sequence goes on along the minus strand of JAUNJC010000057.1, from coordinate 8,522 downwards.
ACTCACCGGTTCCATCATAATCGCCGGAATTTTCCCCATCAAATAAAGAAAAATCCATTGCATAGCCTGTCTCATGTTCGCTGTAGCCTGGCTTTGCAACCAATGTCGATGTGTCAGAACCAGTGGATTCCAAATCTGCATCATATAATTCCTGCTGCTGTTCTGCGGTTCGATAGCCACTGATGATAATAATATCACTGTGACCGGTTTCCGTATAAAAATCATCCAGCATTGCATTCAGATTGGTAATTACATCTTCCCGCAGCATCAGCTCCGAGCCGCTGACATAATAAGAATCACTTTTATTGCCATAAAGCGTTTTCAGTTCTTCTTCATCTGTACTTTCATAGGCGTAATTCCCATTGACAAGGATCAAATCCCCGTTATGAATTTCCGTATTCTCTATTGAAACACTTTCATACAAATCTTCATCTTCTGTTTTCTCCGATTCCGGTTCTGTCGCTTCAGTAGAATCCCCTGTAGGGAAGGATACTTGCTGTGCATTCTCCTCCAGCCAAGTACTGCCAGACATCACAGAAACCTCCGTCCAATCATCCAAAAATGGATGCAGCAACGTAAACCGCAGTGCCACCAATAAAACTGCCGAAGCGGCAACCTCTGCCACAATTCGCCCTGTATGTCGCTGTTCTTTCTGGACAGCCGTTCCCTTTTCTATTCTGGAGCCGGATGTTTTCTTTTTTTTCGCTGATACAGATTTTTGTTGCCGATTTTCAACTGTTCCGGCAATGTCCGAAGCGGTTTCGGCAATTGGCTCTTTTTCTCTAGCCTGTTTTTCTTGACCGGTTACAGTTCGCCTTTTCTTTTTTTCCTGCATATAAAATTGCCTCCTTTTATTTTGTATGCACACTGCACACAGAAAACCGCTTTTTTTTATTATACCACACCATTGAAAAAAAAGAAACCCTTTTTTTCGGTTTTTTTGTTTTTTTTGAAGGAAAAAGAGAAAATGACAAAAGAAAAAACGACAGAAAGAATCACAAAACGATTTTTTTCCTTGACAGAAAAAGAAAATCCATGCTATAATAGAAAGAATGGAAGCCGTTGCATTCGTCAGCTGATTTTTTCTACGTTTGTAAAACCATCCCATATTTTGCAAATGATTCTGAAAAAAGCATTCACTTGTCAATCAGGATTGCAGGACGCATCGGAAACGTGCGGTCTGGTCACTTTTCCCGTTCGCCCAGCAAACTAGCTGTTATGCAGCTGCCATCCATAGAAAAAGAAAAGGAGAAAATGTGAATGAAGTTTGAACTTCTGGAGATCGCTGGTACACATATTTTCAACATGAAAGCCATGACGCTGGTTTTATTTTTCATGTTCGCAATCATTGTGATCGGTTATCTGATTGGAAAAATTTCCATCAAAGGGGTATCCCTCGGCACAGCTGCCATTTTTCTGGTTGCTCTGTTTGCTGGTCATTTTAAGGGCGTTGCTTTCGAAAACATTACTGCATGGCAGTCCAGCGAAGCAGCGGTAAATGACTATTTTAAACTCGTACAAAACCTTGGATTGGTTCTGTTTGTTACTTCTGTGGGATTAATTGCCGGTCCGAGTTTCTTTAAGAACCTAAAGAAAAATGCAAAATCCTATGTTGCCCTTGGTGCAATTATCATCGCAGCAGGCTGTGCAACCTGTGCAGCAATTACCTTGTTTGTCCCGGACATGGATTCTGCTATGAGTGTAGGGCTGCTTTCTGGTGCACTGACCAGCACACCTGCATTTGCAGCAACACAAGAAGCAATTGGAGAAGCAAATCCGCTTTATGGAAATATTGCCGTTGGACATGCCATCGCCTATCCGTTTGGTGTCATTGGTGTAGTTCTGTTTGTACAGATTATCCCAAAAATTCTCCATGCCGATATGGATGCAGAACGAGCAAAACTGATTTCTGTGGCTGATAGCAACACACAGAAAAAGAATCACAAAAAGTTGTTTGAAATGGAGAAATTCGGTCTGGGTGCATTTTCCCTGGCGATTATCCTTGGTTTGATTCTTGGCTCGATCAACATTCCGCTTGGAAAAGGATCCTTTAACTTGGGCACCACCGGCGGCCCGCTGATTGTTGGTCTATTGTTTGGTCACTTTGGCAAAATGGGTCGCCTGAGCTTGAAAGTGGATGAACATTTACTGAGCATTTTCCAAGAACTTGGTCTGGTATTATTCTTGATTGGTGCTGGTATTGACGGCGGTGCCGGATTTGTGAGTGTTCTAAAGGAATATGGTGGATGGCTATTCCTGTGGGGTGCTTTGATGACACTCGTTCCGCTGCTGGTTGGTTTCTTTGTTGCAAAGTATGTCCTCAAACTGAGTCTGTTCAATAACCTCGGTTCTATCTGCGGCGGTATGACCAGTACACCAGCATTAGGTGCACTGATTAACACAGCAAAAACCCCAAATGTTGCATCCGCTTATGCTGCAACTTATCCAATTGCCTTGATTCTGGTGGTATTGCTGTCACAGTTCCTGACACGGCTTTAACCTTTTCCTGATTGACAAATGCAGAGCGAAGTCATGTATCTAACATGACTTCGCTCTTTTCTATTGACAGAAAATATATTTTATGGTATGATGAGACAGAAAACACGGATTCTGAAACAAACAGAAAAAAATGATGTCCCCATTTTCACCAAATTTGCATCCAGCTACTTGACAGATACCGAAAAAGCGTCTATAATAAGAATCGTGTTTTGCATTGTATTCCTAAAATAGATAGAAATCAGGAATCATAGGGAGGATTTATGTTATTCAGTAGTATTGAATTTTTGTTTTATTTTTTGCCAGCCTTTTTGATTGCTTATTATGTCACACCTATGCGATATAAAAATCTTGTATTATTAGTCGGCAGTCTCATCTTTTATGCGTGGGGCGAACATTTCTATGTACTCCTACTTCTACTCTCCATTGCTGTGAATTATACGTTCGGAAGGCTAATCGGAGAACGGCAGGACAAAAAAAAGATGCTGCTCATTCTTGGATTGATCTATAACTTCGGCTTATTAGTCTTCTTCAAATACACCAATTTCCTGATTGAAAACATCAATGTTTTACTGAATCTATTTCACGCACAAATTCCAAAAGTTGCAATTACAATGCCACTTGGAATCAGCTTTTACACATTCCAAATTGTTGCCTATCTCGTGGATGTTTATCGTGGAGATCAGCGGCCCGTCAAAAATATTATCAATCTTGGTTCCTATATTGCCATGTTTCCACAAGTTACTATGGGTCCGATCGGAATATACAGTGAATTAGAACCCACTTTGCTAAAACGGCACTGCTCTGTGCTGAATCTGGAATCTGGATTAAAGACCTTTATTCTTGGCATGGGAGCAAAAATGCTGCTTGCAAACCCTATGGGAACACTTTGGGCTGGAATGTCTCGTTACGGATATGAAACTCTATCCTGTCCCTACGCATGGTTAGGGGCATTTGCTTATAGTTTTCAGCTTTACTTCGATTTTGCCGGTTATTCTTTAATGGCAATGGGTCTGGGCGAAATGCTGGGATTATATGTGCCGAAAAACTTTGACCATCCTTACATATCTGGTTCCATGGCAGAATTCTGGCGCAGATGGCATATGACACTGGGACGCTGGTTCAAAAGGTATCTATACTTCCCACTCGGCGGCAGCCGCTGTAGCCTTGGAAAGACCATTCGCAATACCTTTATTGTATGGGCATTTACCGGTCTTTGGCATGGTGCAAGCTGGAATTTTGTATTATGGGGATTGATTTTCTTTGTTCTTCTAACCATTGAACGACTTGGGTTTGGCAAACTACTGGAAAAAACAAAGGTGCTCAAACACATCTATGTCATATTCCTGATTCCGCTAACTTGGGTAGTCTTTGCCCTGCCAGACATGCATGACATTGGCATTTATTTTTCCAGACTTTTCCCCTTCTTTACAGATACAGCCGGATTTGTCAATACGAAAGATGTCATTCATGCTTTTCAAGATTACTGGTACATTTTAATTGCCTGTGTTCTCTTCTGTCTGCCATTTCCAGCAAAACTATACGAAAAACATAAAAACAACAAATTGGTAATTCTGGGATTGCTTGCAATCTTCTTATTCTCTGTTTACCGCATGGAAACACAAACCAGCAATCCATTTTTGTATTACCAGTTCTAAAGAGAGGAGTTTTTCATGGATTTTTTAAAACAGTGTCCCCTGCTCATCTGTGTACTACTAACCTCTCTGCTGATTCCGTGGGAATTACTCAAAGAAGAGAAGCAAGAATCGGCTTCCCCCACAGCGACTGCACAAATTACAACCACTGCAACAGAAACGGCTGCAACCACAGCAGCCGACAATTCTACCCCTGTGGAAGCAGGCAATACAAACATTTCCACTTCTGAAAACAATACAACAACCACAACAACAGCCCACTCTGACGGCTGTGTGGCTCTGGAAAATGCAGACGAAAGCTATTTTGAAGATGCTCTGTTTATCGGAAATTCCCGTACTGTTGGTCTATATCTCTTTGGTGATATGCCAGAAAGTACAGATTTTTTTGCAGATGTGGGTTTGACCATTTATGATGTGATGGAGGATTCTATTGAAGTACCGCCGCAAAGCGGTTCCTATGATACGCTTTCCTCTATGCTGAATGCAAAACAGTATGGAAAAATTTATATCATGTTTGGCATCAACGAACTGGGAACCGGTACTTCAGAATCCTTTGCAGAATATTATAAATCAATTGTAGATCAGATTTGTCAAATGCAGCCGGATGCCATCGTGTATATCCAGAGCATTATCAATGTAGCTGCTTCTGCTGAAACAGATGTCATCAGCAATTTTGGTATCAACGAAAAAAATGCATTTTTGGAACAACTTGCAGATAATCAGCAGATTTTCTACATCAACTTAAATGCATCGCTGGTAGATGCAAATGGCTATCTCAATTCCGATTATACCTCTGATGGCGTGCATCTCGGTGGCAATTCGCTTCCACTTTGGAAAGACTGCCTACTTGCACACGCCATGCAGAAAAGCACCGCAGTTGCTGCACCTACTGCAATAGAGGAAATAACAACAGAAATTTCTGACGAACAGGACAGCGAACTGACTGATTAATGGTTGACATAAAAACAGAATTATAAAAATACAGGACATTCTTTTCAAAAAAAAGATGTCCTGTATTTTTTTCCGACTTTTTACATGGATTCCCTTGTCCCTGCATAGAATGCATTAGATTCTCATGACAGGAGGCAGTTCATGCAACGCAAAAGCATTCTCAAAGATACCATTCAGCTGACCATCGTACAATTTTTTTTAGAATGTGTGAGTTTACTGCTGAATGTTTGGCTCACAAGACACCTTGGTGCCGCCACGGTCGGCATCACCGCCCTAACTGGCTCTTTCTTTCAATTGGCAGCTACAGCTGCGAATGGCAATGGCTTTCTCTGTACCAGTCGCTTTGTTTCAGAAGAACTTGGCAAACCAAACGGCAACCCTAACCGTATTCTCGCCTATGCAATATCATTTTGTCTGCTGCTTGGCATTCCCGTTTCCAGCTTAATTTTTTGTTGTGCAGAACCATTGAGCCTGCGTTTTTTAAAAAGTGCAGATCTTGCTGTTCCTGTACGTTTTTTTGCAGCAATTTTACCCCTTGGCGGAGTTTGTGCTTGCTTAAAGGGATACCTAAATGCAGTTTGCCGTGTTGCCTATGCAGCAATTTGCGATATTGCAGAATGCCTGACACGTTGTGCTGTACTAATCATTTTGCTGCAAATGCAAACAGTGCATACCAATGCTTCTGTCTGTATGGCAATGGCAATCAGTACAGGCAGCAGTACCATCATTGGATTTTTCTTTTTGCTCTGGTTTTGCTGCAAAAGCCGCATTTCTCACGCTGAAACCGTCAGTATTTCTCTTGGACGATATATCCGATTGGCGATACCAGTTCTCTTTGGCGGATGTCTAACCGCCGCTTTGAGCAGTACCAATGATGCCCTCATTCCTGTAACACTGCGGCAAGCCGGCAATTCCACGGAAACAGCATTGAGTCAATTCGGTGTATTTGAAGCCATCGTCATCCCAGTGCTTTTCTTCCCTTCTACCATTTTATGTGCCCTCTCTGGCATTCTCATCACAGAGTCTGCCCGTGCAACGGCTGCTGGCAATCAAAGACGATTACAACATCTTACCGATGCCGCCGTACAACGCACCTTACAGCTTTCCGTCTTTATTGCTGCTGGACTACTGGTTTACGGCAATCTTATTGGAAATTTGCTGGATGGTGGTGATTTTGCTGGCTATCTCATCCGCCTGCTGGCACCGGTTGTTCCATTTATCTATCTGGAAATCGTATTGGAAGCTTTGCTAAAGGGCATGGGGCAGCAATCTTTCTCCTCTATGAATTATTTAGTAGAATACACCATTCGCATTGCAATTGTGCTCATCTGTATTCCAAAAATTGGATTTTACGGCATTGTACTCTCCTATTATGCAAGTAACATCTGCGGCAATTGCGGACGGCTCTGGAAAACCTGCCGTACCGCAAACATGCCCTTTTCTTTCTGGAAGATGCTGGGACTTCCCTTGTTTGCCGCAGCATTTGCCTTTCAAATTCCACTATTCTGCCTGCGCGTACTGCATGGGATGCAATTTGAATGGATTTGTCTGTTGCCAGCAGGATTGCTTTATTTCTGGATTCTGCGAACATTTGCAAAACGAATCCCCTTTCCATTCCGGTATCTATTGCATAAAAATATCTGTCATTCTGCCGCAAAGGAAAGATAACTTTATCTACTGTGTAATATCTGCAAAAATACAATGCGTCAATTTCTGTATCGCAGATGGTGCTAATTCCAACTGATGTCCAATTTTTCCAGCACTGCATAAAATCGTTTCAAATTGCAAGGCACTTTCATCCATTACCGTTGAAAACAACTTTTTCATTCCAATCGGCGAACAGCCACCATGCACATACCCGGTCAATGGCAGCAATTCCTTTTCCTTTATCATCGAAATTGCCTTTTCTCCAACAGCAGCCGCTGCTTTTTTCAGATGCAGCGTTTCTGCCACTGGCAGCATAAACACATAATGTTCTCCAGACTTTCCAACGGTAACCAAAGTTTTAAAAACCTGTTCTGGCGGCTGCCCCAGTGCCGCTGCCATCTCTACACCTGTATGTTCTTTGGTTGCCTTTTCCCAGCTGCGATGCTGATACGGGATGTGCTCTCGTTCTAAGATCCGAATGGCATTTGTTTTTTCCAGCTTTTCCTTTGCCATATGAAAAACCACCTTTCTTCTGTAAACAAAATGGGATATGATATACAGCAAGCGGACATCCATTATAGATGTCCGCTCTTCTTCTTTTGAACAGAATTATTTAAATGCGGAAATGACATGTTCAGACGGTGAAAAATAATCCTCTAATATTGCAATGTACGAACGGAAGCAAACCTTGTCATTGACATACAAGACGTCATTATTCTGTGGCACACCAAGCCGTTCTAAATCCTGATCCGTTAAATTTCGCAAATATATAATTGCACTTTCATCATATCCGAGCAGTTTCTTATCTCCATCAGAGAGCTGTACCGTGACATCCTGTGAAATTGCAAGCAATTCTTCTGTAATCTGCTGTCGTGTCTGCGTTTCCCAGCGAATCGTTGTTTCTGATTGCATTGGACGTTCCAGCGAAACCGTTCGTTCATATCCTTCTGCACGAAATTCCATAACCCCAAGATGAATATCCAAATCATTGGGTTCTACTGTTACAACTGTACTGCCATTGGAACTATCTTCTGTATTGACAACCTCATAGCGATATTTTCGGGAAGGAGCAATGCCGCTTTCCATCAAGTTAGTAGTCATAGAAGTGGAAAACAGGGAAATGCCAAGAAAGTATGCCAAAGCCCCCAATACATAAAGCAATAAAAAAATGGTACCAAAAACTGTTTTTACTGTTTCTGTACAACCGCATAGAAAAAACGCTAACAATGCAGTGACAACCAGCGGCACGATTAATTCCCATTCTCCAAAGCAAAGCAGCACAGTTGGCAGCAATACTGGCAACAGTAGAACACTGCATATTTTTGTTAAAATTTGTCGGCGAGAATAGAGCATTGCTGCCAATGCTCCACCAGAAATCAAAATTAAAACCAAACAGCATCCTGCTTTTTGCGGAATCTCCACTGTATAGAAAAAACTCAGAACTGCCAAAAGAAGCATCAGCAAAAAATAAAGCAAACTAATGACAGACATTGCTCGTTTTCTTCCCATATTGGTATGCATTTGTTCCATAATATGCTTTTCCTTTCTGTCAACCGAAGAACGGAACAGAAACTCCTTTCTGATATGCTGAATCATTTGATGCTACTGTAAAAATGATACCTGTCAATTCCACGGTAGAATCAAGTATCAGACAATACTTCCTTGTTATTATAACATTTTTTTCTGGTTGTGACAAGACCTATTCTAAAAATATTTTTTATTATTCGCAGAAAATACTATTTTTCCCTTTTCCAAAATTGCATAGCTGTCAAT
>JAUNJC010000207.1 GCA_030523195.1 Oscillospiraceae bacterium | reverse complement strand
ATGATAGAGAAATTTCAATCTGTCTCCGCAATCACAAAACAAATTCAAGAAGGATATCATTATTATTTCATTATAAATGATATAGAAATAATCGGATATTTTGGAGTTTGCAAGCAAGAAGATAATACAATGTTCTTATCTAAGCTGTATTTAGTAAAAGAACAGCGTGGAAAAGGACATGCATCACAAGTTTTTCGATTTGTTCAAGAAAAAGCATTGGTGCAGGGATGCGGCAGCATTTGGCTGACAGTAAACCGCCACAATCAGCAGGCCATTGCTGTCTATGAACATTTGGGAATGCAGCGGATTCGGGAACAGGTAGCAGATATCGGAAACGGCTTTGTGATGGATGATTTTGTCTACCGTTTCTCGCTTTAAAATGCATCCTGTTTTCTGAACGGTTTCTTGCTTTTTTGGCAGCAGATAAAAATACAATTTGCAGCCTTGTGAAAAATTTATCAAAGACAGGACGAGACTTTCTTTTTTCATCTTTTTTCTGTTTGCACTTACAGAAAAAAATAATTTACAGCAAATTGCTTGAACAACGGTACAAGATATGATATAATAACAAATAGTGTGAAAGAATCGGCAGCTTTCGTGCATTGCATGGATTGAAGCAGGGTTGCCGGATGAATTCAAATCGCATGACATTCTATTGCTTTTCATAAAAAGCACAAACAAAATTAGGAGAGAAACTATGGAATATCGTATTGAACATGACTCCATGGGAGAGGTGAAGGTACCAGCCGATAAGTACTGGGCAGCACAGACACAAAGAAGCAGTCAAAATTTCCCGATCGGTGTTGGATTGGAAACCATGCCAAGAGAAATTACGCATGCATTTGGCATTCTCAAAAAGGCTGCGGCAATCGCAAATCATTCGCTGAAACCTGAAAAAATGACAGATGAAAAGCTGGCAGCCATTTCTCAGGCTTGTGATGAAGTAATGTCTGGTAGTTTGAATGCACATTTCCCGTTGGTTGTATGGCAGACAGGCAGCGGTACGCAGTCAAATATGAATGCTAATGAAGTCATCGCAAACCGTGGAAATGAAATTATAGGCAAGAAATTGCTGCATCCAAATGATGATGTCAACATGAGTCAGTCTTCCAATGACACATTCCCAACAGCAATGCACATTTCTGCTGTCATTGCTATTGAGGATAAGGTGATTCCAGCCATTGATAAACTGGTTGCAACATTCCAGCGGCTGGAAGAAGAGAACGCAGGCATTGTGAAGAGCGGACGGACGCATTTACAGGACGCAACACCGATTGCTTTTTCACAGGAAATCAGTGGTTGGAGAAGTACACTGGAACGGGATAAAGAAATGCTGCAATCTGCGTTGCCTTATCTGAAGACACTAGCACTTGGCGGCACTGCTGTGGGTACTGGTCTGAATACACCAAAGGGTTTTGATGTGGCAGTTGCAAAGGCAGTTTCGGATATTACTGGGAAAGAATTCCGTACTGCAGAAAATAAATTCCATGCATTGACCAGTAAGGATGAATTGGTATTTGCACATGGTGCATTGAAGGCACTGGCAGCCGATATGATGAAGATTGCCAACGATGTCCGTTGGCTGGCAAGCGGTCCCCGTGACGGTTTGGGTGAAATTTTCATTCCGGAAAATGAGCCAGGTTCTTCGATTATGCCGGGAAAGGTGAATCCTACGCAGTGCGAAGCTGTTACAATGGTTGCTGTACAGGTAATGGGCAATGATGTGGCGGTTGGAATTGCAGCTTCTCAGGGTAACTTTGAATTAAATGTATTTATGCCAGTCTGCATGTATAATTTCTTGCAGTCCGCACGGTTGCTGGCAGAAGCAATTGTATCCTTTAATGATCACTGTGCATGCGGTATTCGTGCGAACAAGGAAAAAATGCATCATAATCTGTATAACTCTTTGATGCTGGTAACAGCGTTGAATCCATACATTGGTTATGAAAATGCGGCGAAAACAGCAAAGAAAGCTTATAAGGAAAATATTTCCCTGAAAGAAGCTTGTGTTTCTCTTGGTTTTTTAACAGCAGAACGCTTTGATGAGGTGTTCCACCCGGAACAGATGGTCTAAGCCTGTTGTTTGCATAACAGAGAACCTGCTTTTATAGTCTTATTTTTTGTGCTGTAATAGCAGGTTCCAAAATTGAAAGAAAGGTAGTTTTGCTA
>JAUNJC010000056.1 GCA_030523195.1 Oscillospiraceae bacterium | reverse complement strand
CTGATGATGAATATGGCATCACAGAATTAAAAAGCGGTCTTTCTGAAACAGATTTAATCGCCTATCCCGCAGAAGATTATCAAGAGGGTATGAAAACAACTACCAATGCGAATGACTCAACAAATTATGACGACAATGAAATAGAAATTGAAAATACGGATGTACTGTATGATGAAGAGGGAGATGTGGATATGGGAATCATGCCGAGAGACAATGCATTGGAACCAATGCCGGAAGCGAAACCGGCAGCAGAGTCGGAATAAGGCGGTGACAGCAATGTTGAAACTGGAACATATCAACAAGGTTTATCGGCAAGGAAAGAGTGAAGTGCCTGTACTGCATGACATTACGCTCCATGTGGAACATGGAGAGTTTGTAGCAATTATGGGACCTTCTGGATCTGGAAAATCCACTTTGATGAATTTGATTGGATTGTTGGATACTCCTACCAGTGGGAACTACTTTTTCGATGGGACAGAAGTAAATCACTGTACAGAAAATCAGCTTTCTAATATCCGTAATGAAAAAATTGGGTTTGTTTTTCAGAACTTCAATTTATTGCCCCGTCAGTCAGCATTGGAGAATGCTGCACTGCCATTGCTCTATGCTGGTGTGAAGCCAAAAGTAAGAAGAGAGCGTGCTAGGGAAGCATTGGTAAAGGTTGGATTGGAAGAGCGTATTTCTTTTTTACCAACGCAACTTTCTGGTGGTCAAAAACAGCGAGTTGCCATTGCCCGGGCAATGATCAATCATCCAAAGTTACTGTTGGCAGACGAACCAACTGGTGCACTGGATACTGCATCTGGAAAACAGGTGATGCAGTTATTTCATGATTTGCATCAGACTGGTGTTACCATTGTCATGATTACACATGAACCGGAAATTGCAGCACACGCAGAACGGATGTTTACCATACGGGACGGCAGATTGGGAGAGGAGGCATCCATATGAAAAAGAAAAAAGCACTTGCGATTTTTATCGTCAGTGTACTGTTGGTCAGCGGTGGCGGCATTGGTGGTGCAGCATATTATAAAAAACAGAAAAATGAAAAACGAGTTGTTAATGTTGTTCCAGTTATCAATATGATGGGTTATGAATATGGGAATGAGATGACCATTGATGGCACTGTTATAACTGGCAGTAAACAAAATATTATGCTGGAAAAGGATCAGGTTGTGGAGAAGGTGCTGGTAAAAAAAGGAGATACTGTGAAAGTTGGCACACCATTGATTGCCTATGATACAACTTCCTTAAAACTTGCATTGCAGGAAAAAAAGAATGCAGTTGATGCCGCAGAAGATGATCTGAGAATCGCCAAAAAAGAATTGGAACACCTGCAATCGCTACATCCAGCAGAAGACCGTCAGTATGATTGGATAGAAGATCCGGAGGAGATAGAAGCGGAAGAACTTCCTGAAGAGACGGCGTTTATGACACAACCGGTGGAAGTTCTTGTTTCAACGGTTATCTCTACAGAAAAAATGACAACCAGCGAAGAAATTCCAGTGGAGACTGATTTAACAGATTCCGTTGAACCGACTGTGCCCACTATACCAACAGAACCAATAGAACCGACAGAACCTGTTTTAGAGGAAAATGTTTTATATACATTGGAAGATGCAGTGCAGGGTGATGGTTCTTTGTCACAACCATATTTGTTTTTTTGCGAACGAGATACTGTTGTAAAAATGGACTTGCTGCTGCTGTTGCAGCAAAATGGCAGTCATGCAATCTTTCAGGTAACTACGGACGGCTATCAATGGCTGGTAGACGGTACAACACTGCCATCTTCTCTGACAGACTGGGCTGTCAGCCAAGGTGTTACCGTTGGACAAGACGGAACATTGTCTGTGGATTTCCGTCAGGTGCTTTATGGAACATTTCAGATTGCTGGAAACGGTGGGGATGATATGCTTCCACCAGATGAGGACGGCGATTTTGATTTTGATGATGGATGGTTTGATGATGACATATGGGGAGATGACAGTGAGTCGGATGACTATATGTATACTGCTCAGGAACTAACTGCGATGATTCAAAAGCAGCAGTCGAAAATAAAGACATTGGAGTTTAGTAAAAAATCAGCGGATTTGGATTATCAGGCAGCATTAAAGAAACAGGATGACGGCATGGAACGCAGTTTGATTGATGGTGTTGTCACAGAACTGCACACCGATTTGACAGACAAAGAAGCTGAAACAAAACCGTATTTGGTGATTCAGGGTTCTGGAGGACTTCAAGTGCAGGGAACGATTAGTGAATGGAATTTACCAAAACTGCAAATCGGTACGGAAATCAATGCCATGTCCTATGACACTGGTGATAGCTTTACCGTTATTGTCACAGAGGTGGACGATGTTCCAGTAACAGATGGCAATATTCCCTATAACGAAAATCCAAATAATAGTATGTATAGTTTTCGGGCAAAAACAGACGAACAATATGACATTGCTGTTGGAAATTGGCTCTCACTTTCGTTTATGGAGGAATCTACCTCTTCTCATTTTTATCTTCCGCTGCAATATGTACGGCAGGAAAATGGGCAATATTATGTTATGAAAGCGAATGACAAGAACCGTCTCGTTAAACAGATGATACAGACTGGAAAAATTCGTTATGGCTCAGAAATTGAAATTAAAAGTGGTTTGGAAGAAACTGACCGCATTTGTTTCCCATATGGAAAAGATGTCAGAGAAGGCGTCCGTACCAAAGATACGGACGAAGTGCAGTGGTAAGGAGGACATATTATGCTGGAAAATATTCGTTTATCCATACAGGGCATTTTTGCTCATAAAATCCGTTCTCTGCTGACCATGCTGGGCATTATCATTGGGATTGCTGCCATCATTGCCATTGTTTCTACGATTCGAGGTACGAATGAACAAATTAAAAGTAATTTGGTGGGAGCAGGAAATAATACCGTTGCCGTTGCATTATATCAGGGTGAGTATGAATATGACATGCAATATCAAGCCCCACCATCTGGTGTCCCAGTGATTTCCAGTCAGGTAAAAGCACAGTTGTCTGCTATAAAAGATGTAGAATCAATTGCTTTGTATCGAACAAGAAATTATTGTGACTCTATCTTTTATCAGAATACGAAGTTAGAAGGTGGATCTGTCTGGGGCGTGGATGCAGATTATTTTCAGACGGCTGGTTATCATATCCAATCTGGAAAAGGCTTTCGTTCAGAAGACTATATGAAGGGCAATAATGTTGTTATTCTAGACGCAGACGCTGCACAGAGTTTGTTTGCTGGTGGGAATCCGGTTGGAAAAGTGATAGATATCAATGGGATGCCATTTAAAGTGATTGGTGTTGCTGTGCAAAGCAGTGCATTTGAACCCGTGATTCAATCCATTGATGATTATCATCTTTATGCAAGTAGTTCTGTAGGGAAGGTTTTTTTACCAGATGCAGCATGGCCGATTGTTTTTCGTTATGATGAACCGCAGAACTGTTTATTGAAAACAACGGAGACAGATGCCATGACAAAAGTTGGAAAGCAGGCATCTGACTTGTTAAATGCCCGTGTCACTGCTTCTGGTACAGGAGAAACCATACAATATAAAAGCCGTGACTTGTTGGAGCAGGCAAAGTCTTTACAGGAGTTAAGTAGTTCTACCAATACGATGCTGATTTATATTGCAGGAATTTCTCTTCTGGTAGGCGGAATTGGTGTTATGAATATTATGCTGGTTTCTGTTACAGAACGTACCAGAGAAATTGGTTTGAAAAAAGCATTGGGTGCAAAAAAACGGCATATTTTATTTCAATTTTTAACAGAAGCAGCTGTTTTGACAAGTGTGGGTGGTTTACTTGGTGTAATAGCTGGAGTTGGCTTGTCAAAAATCATTGCAAAATTGGCAGAAGTGCCAGTTTCTATTAGTCCGGCAGCGGCAATGGTTGCAGTTTTGTTCTCTATGATTGTGGGAATTTTATTTGGTTGGATTCCATCTGTAAAAGCTGCCAATCTGAATCCTATTGACGCATTGCGGTATGAATAATCAAACAGAGAGGGAATATAAATTATATTTTGAATCTTTTGTCATAAAAGTCAATTTTTAGATGACGGAGTAGATTTTACATCGCAGGCAACAGTGACCGTAGATAGATGATGCAGGATTCTGTTGGACGGTTTAGGCAAGTTTTTCCTAAGCGTTATGAAAATAGCTTCCCAAGATTTTTTGCAAAAAATGTTGACAAGTACAAAAAAATCTGCTATACTAAATTCATATGGCGTGGATGGAACTGACTGTATAGATGTTGTTGCAGAGAGCATACGATTGGTGAAAGTATGTACAAGGTCAGCAGGTGCTACTCCGGAGCTGTTTCCAGAAATGGGAACGTAAGTTCTGCGTTAAAGAGCAACGAGGAAAGTATAGGAATTTCTATACTTTTGAACTTGGGTGGTAACACGAAGGCCTTCGTCCCATTTGGCGGCGAGGGTCTTTTTCTATTCACATCTAAAATTTAAGATTGATAAATCGAAAAGGAGCATTTTTACCATGCAGTGGCAAGGATTAAACGAACTGAGAGAAAAATATTTGTCTTTTTTTGAAAGTAAGCAGCATACACGGCTTCCGAGTTTTTCCCTGATTCCACAGGGTGATAAGAGCCTGCTTTTGATTAATTCTGGTATGGCACCATTGAAAAAGTATTTTTTGGGACAGGCAGTTCCGCCGAATGTCAGAGTAACCACTTGTCAGAAGTGTATTCGCACACCGGACATTGAACGGGTTGGGCAAACAGCACGGCACGGTACTTATTTTGAGATGCTGGGGAATTTCTCTTTTGGCGACTACTTTAAAAAAGAAGCCATCGAATGGGCATGGGAGTTTTTCACCAAGGAACTGGAAATGCCAGTGGACAAATTATATGTATCTGTTTTTGAGAATGATGATGAAGCCTATAATCTTTGGACACAGCATATTGGAGTAGAACCTTCTCATATGAAGCGATTAGGCAGAGAGGATAACTTCTGGGAACATGGTTCTGGTCCATGTGGTCCATGTTCGGAGATCTACTTTGACCGTGGAGCAGAAAAGGGTTGTGGTAAGCCGACCTGTGGTGTGGGTTGTGATTGTGATCGCTATGTAGAAGTTTGGAATTTGGTGTTTAGTCAGTTCAATAGCGATGGCAATGGCACATATACTGAAATGGAACACAAAAATATTGACACAGGTATGGGGCTGGAACGGCTTGCTTGTATTATGCAAGGTGTGGACAATCTGTTTGAAGTAGATACTGTACAGAACATTATGAAACATGTTTGCAGAATTGCCGATGTACAATATCACACAGATGATAAAACAGATGTTGCCCTGCGGGTTATTACTGACCATATTCGCAGTACCACGTTTATGATTGGGGATGGCGTGATGCCGTCTAATGCCGGCAGAGGATATGTTTTGCGTCGGTTGTTGCGGCGTGCTGCACGGTATGGCAGATTGATTGGAATTGAGAAGCCTTTTCTATATGAAGTATGTGATACGGTGATTGCAGAAAATAGAGCAGCTTATCCAGAGTTGAAGGAAAAGAAAGCATATATTCGCAAGATTGTTCAGGTAGAAGAAGAAACCTTTGCAAAAACTGTGGACAATGGTATGGCATTGCTGACACAGATTTTAAAACAGATTGATCCGATGGAAAAAATGATTTCCGGAGAAGATGCCTTTAAATTGAGTGATACCTATGGATTCCCGATTGACCTGACAGTAGAAATCGCTGCGGAACAAGGGGTTTCGGTAGATCGTACTGCATTTGATACATTGGTAAAGGCACAGCGGGAAAAATCACAGGCAGACCATTTGGCAAAGGCAGGTTCCTCATGGGCTGGCAGCAGTATCCGAATTAATGCGGAAAAGACTGTATTCACTGGTTATGATCGTTTGGTGGAAAACAATGCAAAAGTTGTTGCCATTTATAAAGAACAGGAATTTGTTGATGTGGCAGTAGAAGGCGATAATGTCATCATTATACTGGACAAAACACCATTCTATGCAGAAAGCGGCGGACAGGTTGGAGATATTGGTACAATTTCCGATTACAAAAGTGTGGCTGCTGTTCGCAGTACCAGCAAGAATGAGGATGGACACTACCTGCATATTGCAACAATAGAAGATGGTGACTTGCATGTTGGAGATGTTGTTACAGCAGCAGTTGCAGCAGATGTTCGTCATGCAACCATGCGAAATCATACAGCAGCCCATTTGTTACAGGCAGCACTGCGGGAAGTATTGGGTGATCATGTACATCAGGCTGGGCAGTTGGTGACACCACAAACATGTCGGTTTGACTTCTCCCATTTTTCAGCGATGAGCAAGGAAGAAATTCAAAAGGTAGAAAAACTGGTCAATGAAAAAATTCTGGCTGCGATTCCAGTGGTTACTGAGTCCCTGCCGATTGCAGAGGCAAGAAAACGGGGGGCTATGGCACTGTTCGGTGAAAAGTACGGAGATGTAGTACGAGTTGTAAGTGTTTCCGATTTCTCTGTAGAATTTTGCGGCGGTACACATGTAGATAATACTGCAAAGCTTGGTTTGTTCCGCATTGTTTCGGAAAATTCTGTTGCATCTGGTGTACGTCGAATGGAAGCTGTTACCGGTACTGGTGTTCTGCAGTTGTTGGATGCTGCACAATTGGAAATGCAGCAAGCAGCCCATGCATTGAAATTGGGTAATGTATCAGAATTGGCAGAACGCTGTACCAGTGTTATGGCAGAACTGAAAGAAAAGGATCGGGAACTGGAATCCCTGCACCAGAAGATTTCCGATGCACAGATTGCGGCTGCATTTGATAAGGTAAGTGAAGTGAAGGGCGTCAAGATGATTTCTGCAATGCTAAACGGCGTCAATCCGCAAATGCTCCGGAAGATGGGTGACAAGATAAAGGCAATGGAAGAGCCATACATTGCAGTACTGGCTGGCGTACAGGACGGCAAGGGTAATCTGCTCTGTGCTTGCTCGAAGGCTGCCATTGCAAAGGGGGCACATGCCGGACAAATCGTACAACGAATTGCATCCATTACTGGCGGAAAAGGCGGCGGTCGTCCAGAACAGGCAATGGCTGGCGTTGGCAAAGTGTATATGATTGATGAAGCACTGCTGGCAGTGAATAGTATTGTTGGCAATTTGATTACGGAGGATTAAATAACATGGAAGATTGTTTGTTTTGTAAAATTGCAGCTGGAGAAATCCCAAGTACAAAAGTTTATGAAGATGAAACCGTTTATGTTTTTAAGGATATTGCTCCAATTGCACCGATTCACTATCTGTTGATTCCGAAGCAGCATATCTGCTGTGCAGCAGCGATTACATCTGAAAATTCCAGTGTAGTTGCACATATTTATGAAGTAGCTGCTAAGATTGCAGAACAGGAAAACCTGAAGGACGGCTATCGTATTGTGACCAACTGCGGTGAAAACGCTGGACAGACGGTATTCCACCTGCATTTTCACATGATGGCAGGCGTGAAAATGGGCTGGGGAAAGGAAGCTGTACAGCCGGTAGAATAAAATATATTACAGAGAAATAGATGTAATTTTACAGATAGCATCTGTCCTGTTTAAAGGTCAGCAAAAAACAGGACAGACGCTTTTATCAGAAGGAGGAAAATGGCAATGGCAGAATACTATACTTTACAAGTTGCTGGGCTGACTCGGCAATTGAAGCGCTGCCGAATTTCGGATAAACTGGAAATTGCAGCATTTATTTTGTTTTCTGATGTAGAATTGACAGAAGCATGTGCTAAAGAATTGGCAGAAAAATGTAAAAGCTGCGACTACGATTATATTCTGACTGCAGAATGTAAGGGCATTCCATTGGCTTATGAACTCTCTCGACAAACTGGAAAGCCGTATGTTGTTGCGAGAAAATCTATTAAAGGGTATATGTCTGACTGTATTTCTGTTGCAGTTCGTTCCATTACAACTGCCGCCTTACAAACCGTATATCTGGATGGGGAGAAGGCAAATTGGTTGAAAGAAAAACGAATTTTATTGGTGGATGATGTTATTAGTACTGGGGAGTCCATCGCTGCATTAGAGGCACTGACAAAGCAGGCTGGCGGAATCGTTGCCGGAAAGGCAGCAGTTCTGGCGGAGGGCGATGCGATTGATCGTCCGGATTTGATCTATCTTGCACCGCTGCCGTTATTTGAGGTGTAATCATAAATACGAATACAAAGAAAATGAAGCAAAAAATGGGATATCTCGGTGCTGCCTATGCAGCGGGACTGTTTTTTGCTTCTTGTTTTCCGATGCGTTTGCTGTTGTATCTGCTGTTATTTGCAGCTGGCATTCTTTTGCTATTGGTCTGGAAAGGAAGGCTGCATTGGAAGGCAGCAGTTCTGTTGGTTGCCGTATTTACCCTGAGCAGCGGTTGGTATTACGGCTATACTGCAACGGTTTATCAGCCAGTAATGCAGTATGCAGAACAGGAAACAACATTTACGGGTGTCGTAACGCATCAAACTATCTATGATGGAGATCGAGCCGGTTATCAATTGAAGGGAACATTTCCTGACGGTACAAAAGCAACGATTCTCTGTTACACGAAAGATTATGGTTGCCGTTATGGAGATGAGCTGACAGTTTCGGGAACAATGACAGTACCGGGTTCTAACTATCTTTTTGCAGGAACTGCATATTATAAGGCAAAATCTATTTTTCTACAGGCCGCCAATGATGCAGTTGTTACCTATACACCAACGGAAGGCTATACATTGCAGCGAACATTGGCAGATGTTCGTATAAAAATGCAGAAAAAAATTCTTTGGTTAGCAGGGACAGAAGATGGCAGTATGATGATTGCAATGCTTTTCGGACAGAAACAACTGTTGGATGAAACGCTGGAACAGGCATTTTTTCGGAGTGGGATTGGACATGTGTTGTCTGTTTCTGGATTTCATATGGTAATTTTATTGTTACCGTTGGGATGTTTGGGTAGGAAACGGCTGTTTCGTCACATTCGGCTTGGCATTACCATCTTTTTGATCGGATTATTTGCAATTTTGACAGAAGCACCTGTTTCCATATTGCGAGCTGGCTGTATGGTTTTACTGGCACAAAGCGGTACGATTTTTTATCGAACGTCGAGTACCTTGAATGCCCTTGCCATTTCTTTTGTGCTGCTTTCTTTACCGCAGCCGTATTTGATACACGATGTATCATTTTTACTTTCTGTTAGCGGTACATTTGGAATTGGTGTCTTTGCCCCTTACTTGACTCATCAGTTACATCCATGCACGATGTTTGGTCGATTGGGGAAATCATTTTTGACAATGTTTTTGGTCTTTCTCTGTACACTTCCAGTGAGTTGTCAGTTTTTCACGGAAATTTCCCTACTCTCTCCACTTACAAATGTACTTCTCATGCCATTTTGTTCTCTCATTTTGATTTGTACGGTATTGGTTGTTTTAAGCGGCGGCGTTTTGGCAGAATTTTTTGCTGGCATTGCTATGGTATGCTGTGAAATCGTGACGAAAGCTGTTTTTTGGATGGAACAATATCTTCCATTGCGACTCCCCGTTAACAGTGCTCTATTATCTGGTTTTCTATTGTTGATAGCCATTGTGATTTGTCTTGTATGGTGCTGTTATCCTCGCAGACGGCTGCTTTCTATTTTGTTATGTGTACAAATTGTACTTTTGATTGCGGTACAAACAGGCATACGATGGGCACAGAGAAATACGCTGTTTTTATCTGTGCTGGGCAGAAATGCAGAAGCAGTGGTGCTTGTACAATATGGGCAAAAGGTGGATGTGATTGATCTGACGGGGCATCATAAAAATCCACAGTATGTGCAGCATTATCTGCAAGAAAACGGCATACAGCAGATACAATCTCTTGCTATTTTACAAAACACACCTCAGATGGAAGCAGCTTATTCTCGAACGCTTTTTGATATCATGGCGAATGCAGTAGTGATTCCAACTGATGAATTTGTACGACAAACAGATAAAATTTGCGGACAGTATCCACAAAGGGCGGTAGATTTTACAATTACAGAAGATGCCTATCAAATTCAGTGGACAGCATCGGCTTTGCAGATAACCTGTGCCGGAAGAACTGTTACGATTACACTGAAATCCGAGGAAACCGCAATACGAGAGGCAATAACATCTGATTTTACACTATTTACCTCAGAACAAAATTGGTTATTGACAGAGCAGAGAGGCAGTGCACTTGCCGTTTTAGCACAGGGTGATGATTTGCAGATTGCGATACAACCAGATGGCAACTTATCGGTTCAAGTGTTATACTAAGCCATATTGCAAATCTATGCTTTGCAATATGGCAATGAATTGCTGGTGGAGGCATTGCCGCCAAAGAACTACCGTTTATATTGTCTTCGCAAAGCCGTAGGCTTTGCAGCCGCCTTTGGTGACATTGCAAGCAACAAGGATGTTTGCAAGAGAGGACAATATATAGAAAAGGAGATGTTGTATGCCAGTTTTAACAGCAAAAGCAGTGCTGTCTTCGTTGAAGCGGGCAGCATTGCAAAATTTTTATTATTTCTATGGTTCTGACTTGTTGCAAGTTTCTGAACTGACGATACAACTGATACAAAAGGCAACGGATCATCAACCAGAAACAGCACTGACAAAATTAGATGGAAGAAAATTGGATTTGCGTGCATTGGAAGATGCCGCACAAATGTTTTCTCTGTTGGCACCATATAACTGTATTTTAATTAATGATTTCAATGCGGAAAGTCTGAAAGAATCTGCATTTCAGCAGTTGCTTGAGATTTTAAAGCAGGTTTCCGGTGTTACCGTTTTGGTGTTTAACATTACAGGCTTTGATGTGAAAGATGGGAAACGGAGTGTTTCCGGAAAAAATAAGAAACTTATTGACTGGATTGCCAAACATGGTGTGGTTTGTGAGGCTGTGCCAGCGAGTTTGTCAGAGATGGTAAAACAACTTTGTGGTCAAGCAGAAAAAAATGGTTGTACGCTTCCAGAAAAAGAGGCAGAGGAAATTGTGAATCGCTGTAATGGCGATACATTGATGATGCGTTCTGAGTTAGAGAAACTCTGTGCTTGTGCAGACAGCAGCACAATTTCTATGGAGATGGTGAAAGACTTGGTGATTCCCACGCTTTCTGCTACCACTTTTTCTCTGGCAAGTGCAGTGGTGCAGCAGCGATCCGCAGCAGCCATGCAGGATTTGGAACGATTGTTTGCCATGCGAGTAGAACGACCGATTATGCTTTCTGCCTTAACGACTTCCTTTTTGGATTTATATCGTGCGGCGGCGGCTGTCCGCAGTCATGTACAGCAGACAGAAATGAAACAAGATTTTGGTTATCGGTTTGATTTTCAGGTGCGAAATGCCTTTCGGGATTGCAGTCGGATTCCCATTGCACGAATTCGAGTTTGTCTGTCTATTTTACGAGATTTGGAAAAAATGTGTAATACGACTTCTATTCCTGAACAAGTTGCGATAGAAACCGCTGTGGTAAAAATGCTCACTATGCCGGAAAAACAGGAGTAAAAAAATCATGATACATATTAAACAAGCGATTGTAGTAGAGGGAAAATACGATAAAGTAAAACTTTCTTCTATTTTGGATGCTGTCATTCTAGTAACAAATGGATTTCAGATTTATAAAAATTCAGAACAATTGGATTTGATTCGATATTATGCCCGTACAACAGGTGTGATTTTGCTGACAGATGCGGATCGAGCGGGTTTTCAGATTCGCAATTATCTCAAAGGTGCTATCCAAGACGGGGAGGTGTATCATGTTTATACACCAGACATTTATGGAAAGGAGCACCGTAAAGAAAAGCCATCTGCGGAAGGAAAATTAGGGGTGGAAGGTATACGGAAAGATTTACTGCTTGCAGCATTTGAGAAAGCTGGTGTGTTGACAGAGGAGAAAACTCCAAAGTCACCGGAGGAACAAATTACAGTGTATGACCTATATGAAGCAGGATTGAGTGGAAGTGCTGATAGCAGTGAACGCAGGAGAGCACTACAGAAAAAACTATCTTTGCCAGCGAGAATGTCTACTGCATCTCTCTTAGAAGTATTAAATACTATGTATACCAAAAAAACATTTTTGGAAATGATGACAGAGGAATGAGATGTTTTAGCCAAATCGGCAATTTGATGGAATATTTTTGGAGGGAGGTGCAGGAGTGTTTCTAAATCTTCTGTTTTTATTTATTTTGTTTCCCATTTCACTTTTTTTCTATTATCGTTTGCCGCATCGTTTCCAATCATTTGTTTTGTTGCTGACCAGCATTTTGCTATTGATGCTTTGGCAGAGAGAAACTTGCTTGCTGTTTTTTGGCTTACTTCTGTTGACGCATCTTTGCGGCAGGTACTTGGAAAAATTGCAATCTTCTGCATTTCGGACAAAAATGCTGTTATTATTTCACGATGGAATTTATCTTGCAGCACTATTCTTTTTACGTCCACCAAATGCGTGTTCGTTGTTTGGAAATCTGCTCTATCCGGTTGGCATCTCGATTCTGACGCTGCAAAGTCTTTCCTATGTTCACCAAATTGCACAACATCGTTTACAGTTGGAGAAAATAGGGGGACGGTTTGTTTTATACATGTGTTTTTTTCCAAAGTTGCTTTTTGGACCTTATCTATCTTATTCTGCATTTCAACGTGCTCATCGACAACTGTGCTGCAGCAAAACAGAACAAATTGGAAAAGGACTTAGTCAGTTGATTTGTGGATTAGCAAAGGTAATTTTGCTTAGCGGACAGCTCTTTCTGATTGTTCAGCAGATGCAGGCAGCGGCAACGGAACACAATACTGTCTTTTTTACTTGGATGTATTATGGAGTATATTTTCTAGTTTTTTATTTTCAGATTGTTGGTTATATAGATATGGCTATTGGCTTGTCAACTTGTTACGGTTATGCATTGCCAAAAAGTAATCGTCTGCCACTTTGGAATCGTCGTTTTTCAGTCTTTTTGTGTAATTGGAACAGAACTATTTGTAAATGGTTTCTATGTACATTTGGAGTGCCCTCTAAACAAAAGTCTTTTCGTTGGCTGCGGCTGCTTTTAGCTTGTAGTTCATTTGGTTGGTTTTGTCGGGGCCGGATGACGTCATTTTTCTGGGGATTACTGACAGGTGTTTTTCTGCTGGTATCAATGTGGATGCACCGAAAATGGCAGTTACCACATGTGTTGGAATGGTGCGAGGCACTTCTGGTTGGTATTTTAGGATGGAGTCTATTTTGTGCAGATACTTTAACAGAAGCGATTTCAGTATGGGGATTTTTATTTGGAAAAAGCAGAGATTTTGTTAGCTATCAGGATTTATATTTTTTAAAGAGTAGTATATGTCTACTGATAATCGCATTATTTTGTACGACAGGATGGCATCAAGTAATAAAACAATGGCTTTCACGACGGGAACAAACAGCATGGATGATAACGGTTTGTACACCGATTGGTAATGTACTATTGTTATGTTTGAGCATTATTGCGATGGTAAGTAATAGCGTTCCACCATTACTTCTACAATGGTAAATGGTTATGACAGTATGATTTGATCAAAAGGAGGAAAGCAGATGAAATATCGTCTGGTTTTTTGGTGCGTTTTGCCTATCTGTTTGTTGATGCTGCTCTTTTGTGGGGAGGGTATTTTGTGTCGTTCCGCTCAGAAAAAGCCACTGCAAACCGGCAATATTGCCATTCCTTATGCAGAAACCATTCAAAAATGGTATACCAAGTTACAAGTACAGATTGGAAATCGGCAGAGAAATGGGATTTATATCGGAGAAAATTCTTTTTATGTTTTGCCAGAGGCACTTTCTACAGAAGCATTGCAACAGACCGCGAGTTGTATCAATTATTTTTATAATACTTATCCAATCTCTACTTGTGTGATTGCAGTACCAGACGCAGTTTCCTTCTATGCAGAAGATTTACCAGCTGGACTGCCCTTAATACAGCAAAAACCGCAAATTAAACAATTTTATAACGCAATTGACATGCATATTCGAAAAACGGACGCTTATTATATTTTAGAAGCAGAGGCAGAGGATTATATTTATTATCGCACCTTTCCTTATTGGACAAGCTATGGTGCTTACAGTGTTTATCGCAGTGCC
>JAUNJC010000206.1 GCA_030523195.1 Oscillospiraceae bacterium | reverse complement strand
CATAACAATTATTTGTACAAGATGCTGAATATATATACATTTTCAGCTTAATTTCCATAATCCCCTTGACCATTCTCAGCAGTTATGATATAATAAAGATACAAACAAATCAGGAGGTTTTTTATGAAACAACACCAAAAAATTATGGTCATCCTGACCTCTGCTCTGCTCATTATACAGAACAGCAGTTTGTTTTCTACTGCATATGCAGCAGATTCCAGCCGGGAACAGACGCTACAGGAAACCTATCTGCAATGGAAGGACACCTATGTCATGGAAGATACCTATGTACAAGCGGATGCCCCACAATATTATGTCTCCTACAGCGATGAACGGTATGCTGGCAACAATATTTCTGTTCCTGTTACCGTTTCCGAAGCACACGGTTATGGAATGCTGATTACCGTCTGTATGGCAGACTATGACGACGAAGCAAAAGCAACTTTTGACGGTATGTACCGCTATTATCGGGCACATCTGAGTGACATCGGACCAAATCTAATGTCTTGGCAGCAATGCGATAACGGCACAGCCCTCATTGATGGTGCAGTGGACGGTGCCATGCAAGGCGGTGAAGCAGATTCTGCCACAGATGGTGACCTAGATATTGCCTATTCTCTTCTGCTCGCAGATCAAAAATGGGGTAGTGACGGTGACATTAACTATCGAGAAACAGCACTGTCTGTTATAAATGATATTATGGAATATGAAGTCAATCAAACGGACTGGCTGTTACAACTCGGCGACTGGGTACACTGGTCAGAACCAGGGGAAACCTATTATCATGCCACCCGTTCCTCTGATTTTATCCTACAATATTTCCCAATCTTTGCCTCTGTAACCGGTGATACTCGTTGGAATCAGCTTTATGATGGAACTTGTGCCGTAATTGCTTCTATTACAGAAACACAACAGACTGGGTTACTTCCAGATTTTATCATTCAAGACGAAAACGGCAAATTTATACCAGCACCAGCTAATTTTTTAGAAGATGTAACAGATGGACAGTATGCTTATAACAGTTGCCGTACGCCTTGGCGGCTTGGCGTGGACTATCTATATCATACAAAAAATGAAACCATTGAAACCGTCCTGAATAAACTAAATCTGTGGATACAAACAACAACAAACGGCGATCCTGATCAAATTATGGCTGGCTATACACTGGATGGTACCGCAACTGAAGATTATAACGACCTCTGTTTTGTAGCACCTTTTTTGGTTGCAGCGGCCTGCGATAACACTGCTTCAGAATGGGAGGAAACCCTTTGGGATTACATCGACAACTATGGTGAAGATGTTTACTACGGGGATACCATTCGTCTGCTCTGCATGATTTCTGTAACGGATCACTGGTTGGTGCCGGAAACCTCCAATGAAGAAACAAAAGGCGATATCAATGCAGACGGGAAAACCGATTTGACAGATTTGGTTATGCTGCAGCGATATTTATTGCGTCGGGATACACTGACACTGGAACAGTGGCAACGTGCAGACTATAATCTTGACAATATTGTCAATGTAACAGATTGTATTTTATTAAAAAGATTCTTATTATCTTAAAAAATGCATATAAAATGGTCTGGGAGGCTTTTTCCCAGACCATTTTTGTTTTTTCGATTTAAAGAAATATGGACAAACCGATTTTAACTTTCCTGCAAAAGCAGTCGTCTAAGCAGTATTGCATCCACCACATTGAGCCGATTGTCTGCATTCAAATCTGCCCGCTGTGCCTGTTCTTCCGTCAGAGTTCCTCTGCGAACCAGATATTTTTGCAGCAAAATCAAATCCGTCAAATCGGTCTTTCCATCTCCGCTGACATCTCCCACCGGCAGGGATTCCCCTGTTGTAACCGTAGTAACAGTCGTCGTAGTGATAGTAGTAGTTTGTTCTGCTGTTGTAGTAGTGGTGACTTCTGTAGTAGAATCCGTCGTAACGGCACTGCCTTTCAAATGGATAACCACTTTTTCCAAAGTTGCATCCCCAAAATATTGGGTAATGGTCATGGTATCATAATCCTTGGAAGGGATCACAGTCAAAACGGTTCCATCAAAATCATCCAATGTAAAATTCGTAGATTCCTGCCAGCCATCAAAAGAAACACAGCCATTCATACCATAGGCAGGGCGTTCTTGAGAGCTTGTGTTCATAGAAAAAAAGTGATAAAATAAGAGTATGGAAAAAGAA
>JAUNJC010000205.1 GCA_030523195.1 Oscillospiraceae bacterium | reverse complement strand
CCTTCCTTATGCATTGTTTCTACAACCATTATTTTGAATTCTGGTGTGTACCTTTCGTTAGATATCTACTATGGTATCTCTATTATACCATATTGTCTAACAAAAGGGGAGCATTTCAGAGAAAAATCACTGTGGCTATTTCTTTTTTCAGTGTAAAATAAAATGTTAGTAGGTTATTGTTTTATAAGTTAAAAGAAGTTTGAAATGTCGTCCTTGACAAACCGCAAAAGTTGAACTTCATGAAATTTGAAACTGCGGATTTTGCTATAAGGTTTGACTTTTGTAATTTTGCATCTGATTCAGCCTTGACCATTAAATTTGTTTCAACCAGCAATATAACCAGATATTTCAGTATGGAGAAACGAATCATTTTGAATTTTCTGTTTGGCATTCTTTTGATGGCAATTACAAGCTGATTTCTTCTGACAAGGAAAAAACAAGGTTTAACATACAATTTACATACAAAAGATTTCAGACTTTACATGAAAAGCGGTATACTGAATATGCTGCAAAGCAAGAGAAAGATATCAATTGGGAAAGGAAAATCAGTATGATGAAAACGACTAAAATGATTCGCAGTGTGATGATGGTGGCAGTTCTCGCTATGGGGACAATGACAGGCTGCGGCGACAGTTCGCAGAAAACAGTATCCACGGACGGTTCCACTTCTATGGAAAAGGTAATCGGCTATTTGAGTGAAGCATACATGGAGAATCATTCTGATGTAAAGGTTACCTACAACCCGACAGGTTCCGGAGCAGGTATTCAGGCGGTGCAGGAGGGACGCTGCGACATCGGTCTTGCAAGCCGTAACCTTAAAGATGATGAAAAGGCAGACTTGAATGAAACCGTTGTCGCTGTTGACGGCATTGCCGTGATCGTCAATCCCGAAAATCCTGTTGTTGATTTAACAGTTGAGCAGATTGCACAGGTCTATACAGGAGAAGTTACCAACTGGCAGGAAGTCGGCGGTGAGGACGCACCTATCGTATGTATTGGCAGAGAAGCCGCATCCGGTACTCGTGACGGCTTTGAGTCTATCACAGGAACAGAAGATAATTGCAAGTATGCACAGGAATTGACATCCACGGGAGATGTGGTGCAGACGGTTTCCTCTAATCCGAATGCAATCGGTTATGCTTCTCTGGCATCAGTCAGCGATCAGGTGCAGACGATCAGTGTAGAGGGCATTATGCCAACAGAAAAAACGATTCTTAGCGGCGAATACAAGATTCAGCGTAATTTCGTACTCGTTACGAAAAAGGAAAAGGAATTGACCGGTTCTGCAAAAGATTTCTTTGATTTCTGCATGAGCAGCGATGCTGACGAGTATATCACAAAGGCAGGTGCGGTTCCCATTGCAAAGTAAGGTATTAAATTTGACGCAAAAGAGAGAAGCTTCTAACATAGGAAAATTGAAAAAAGTCTCAGAAATTCTTGAGAAAAGCATGAATGTAATTTTTACCGTATGCGGATTTCTTGCCGTGGCGTTTGTTTTGGTTATCACCATATTTCTTGTGGTTTCAGGAACTCCTGCCATTGGAGAGATCGGTTTGACAAATTTCCTTTTCGGCACAAAATGGGCTTCTACAGCTGCTGAGCCGTCTTATGGTATTCTGCCATTTATTTTAACGTCTGTTTATGGTACATTCGGGGCAATTCTCATAGGCGTTCCGCTGGGAATTTTATGTGCGGTCTTTCTTGCAAAAATCGCAGAAAAAAGAACATCGTCCTTGGTGAGTGGTGCTGTCAGTCTGATGTCAGGGATTCCTTCTGTGGTGTATGGTCTTGTGGGAATGATCATCATTGTTCCAGCGGTTCGTGAATTTTTCGGACTGCCGGACGGTGCCAATCTGTTTTCGGCAATTCTGGTTCTTGCCGTTATGATACTGCCGTCGGTCATTTCCGTATCGGAAACGGCGATCCGTGCAGTGCCAAAAGAATATGAAGAAGCATCTCTAGCACTAGGAGCAACCAAAACTGAAACGATTTTTAAAGTGACATTGCCTGCGGCAAAAAGCGGTATTCTTGCATCGGTGGTGCTCGGAATCGGCAGGGCAATCGGTGAGGCAATGGCTGTCATGATGGTTGCAGGAAACGTTGCCAATATGCCGGGATTGTTCAAAAGCGTCCGCTTTCTCACAACGGCAGTTGCAAGTGAGATGTCCTATTCATCAGGATTACAAAGACAGGCAT